>JAZGGS010000204.1:0-2339 GCA_036480595.1 Ignavibacteriaceae bacterium | reverse complement strand
TTGTAAAGTCAGGTATAATTTCCAATACTGATGCTAGTAAGCATGGGCTTGTTACAGTTTACCTTGATGGGCACAATAATGAAGGCTTTTCCGGTGGCCCTGCTGTATGGGTGTACCCTAATGATTCACAACGATTGAGAATAATCGGAACTGTAAGTGGTTACTTAAGAGAGGCAACAACAAATACTGACACATTTGATAAGATAGAGAATCAACGTGCCAATGCCGGAATAGTAGAATGCTTTTGGATTCAAGATATTTTTGAGCGACTGTAATTCGTAACAAAAGTATCAACCAAACATATTTAATTGACTTATGGAAAACAGAGTCATTAAACTATAATTTTGTCAACTGGGCAGGCCTGACCCTTTGACCTTTTTTTCTTTCTGAATAAAAATAAGAGGAATTGTTAGAGAATAATGTTTCAAACTACAATCGGCAGAATTGACTCAACTATAGAGGCTCCGTCTCAAACTCTAGATATGAAAATATTTATTGATGCAGGAGGGCAAGCCGATAATCTACGTGTTTGGGGTGGATTAGCTGTGATAGGCACCTCTGAAATCAAATGGATGACAGATACCTTGGATAAGTTTGATAAATCCAAGCATAAAGAGTTAAAAGGTATAGATCTTTCTACTGAAGAAATTATATCTATTGCCAGTAAAATTCGTGAAGAAAACCGTAGAATATTATTTTGGGCAAATTGGATAGAGTGTTGGAACGAGGGAAATGCTAAAAAACTTGCTACTGAATTTGAAAATTTTTTAGACTCAATGAAGTCTGATAATTATCATCTTGAAAAAGAATCAATTGATGCATGGTACAAATCACAAGCTTCATTCTTTTCAAAGTTGAAACCAATTAATAAGCATAAAATATTATCTATCATTGAACTCTTCCACTGGTTTAATATAGAAATTGAGAAACGCAAACTTGGGCATCAGCTAAAATCAGTTGAAGTTGTTATTGATAATGAAAATTTCCCAAGTGAAAAAGATTGTGGTATATTAGTTAAGCATATTATTTCAGCAAACTTGCAAGGTGCAGGAATGCATTATGCTCTTACCGGGAAAGCTTTAGATGAGCGTGCACAAGAAGGTGCTGTGAATGTCAATGTTGCAGGTGAGTCAGAAAATGTAGTTGGCATAAGATTCGTTGATATTTTACTGCAGAGAGTTCTGAGAAAGGTTATGCCAATTAAAAAATAAGAACAACTGTAAAATTATAACATCTTCAGTCATAACGACAAAAGTTCTTTTCATAGTCGTAATTTCTGGGGTCAAACCTGATTTAAGATAACGTTACCACATAGAGTGATGTGGTAACGTTCTTGTGCTTTAATAAGTGAAGGAGGTCAAATCTCCCCTTGACTGTATATTGTAAAGTATTTGCTGTAGCTTGAGAATAATAATCAACTAGCGAACCTCGATCTCACAAAGTGCAATTCCCGATAGATCTGAATCGTCTTCAACTGCCATACTGCCATCGTACTTACTTTCCAGAACGGCATCACCATCGTTATAGGTTTTAACAGTAACGTTATTAATATTCTTTTGAAGTATGAATTTGTAATGAAATTTTGTACGGTTTCCGTAATTCCTTGTGATAACGGATACAATCCTGTTTCTGCCCGGTAATAGTTTGTCCCAGGCATGGCAGAAATCCTCATGCCTCAATTTTTTTACCTCTTTGGTTTCCAGGAAGATCAAGGCTACTTCATCTCCATTTGTTAAGTATGTAAGGTTGAATTCCAATCCCTCCAATCCATCTTCAACGACAACCTTTGTCGGTGTATTATTTGTAATCCTCTTTGTTCTATCCCACGCATTAGGGTTGTCTAAGAAATAATACACAATCTTTCCCCCGGCAAAACTTGTCTTATTCGTTGATAAGATAATAATAAATATTACAAGCACATATCGAGTATATTTCATTTTTAGTACCTTAATTGATATTTAAAAAATTTGGTGAATTATCTTTCATATTATAACATCTTGAAATATGAAATCATTTCTAATCTGCCATTTCGGAGCATCTTGATGATTTTACTCTCATCTTGCCTTCCATTCATTGTTTACGACGAGTCTTACAGGAATATTTTAAAGGTTTTGTTTGCATTGTCCTCTTGTTTTTGTAAAATCTAAATTTTGCCTTTTGCTTTTTGCTTTTTGTCTCGGGGGAATACATCGTGCGAAATTCCAACGGGGTATACTTAATTTTTCAAAATGAATAGACAGGGAAGATAGTTTATCAAAATGGAAAAGATCGAATTAACCATAAACGAAAAAACTTATGAAACCGAGCGGGGGAAAACTATACTTGAGGTGGCAAGGGAG
>JAZGGS010000203.1:0-11461 GCA_036480595.1 Ignavibacteriaceae bacterium | reverse complement strand
GAAACAGTTTATATAATTCTTTTGTTTCAACGCCACTTTCCTTTATTAATTTACGGATAGAAGGTGCGTCTCCTTTTGCTTGGTATTCGTTACGCATAAAATCAATAACAATCCAATGACGATCAGTTAGTTCTTCAAGACCCTCCAGCTTTGCAATTCCCTTTGCGATTTCTTCATTCCACTTATTGAAATTTTTCATATGTCCGTTTTCATCGAGTTTTATATGGTTTCCGATGAATTCATCAGTTCCCATTTTTATTTCCCTTCGGTTTGTTTTTACTGGATTTATTTTAGTAAATGATTTTTGTTTTTTAGTGCTTGCAAGATTTTTTAGGAATTTCATTCCGAAAACAATATCGTTTCTCACTTCCGGAGTATTCATTCGTTTGAACAACTGAAAATAAGAAACATTTTCTTCTATTTCTATATCAAGTTTTTTATAAACCGAAATTGCATTGTTCATTGCATTCAGCATATAGGGTTGAGTTAAATTCTTAACTGTATTTAAAATAGTTACTATGTCATCACCAAGAAGTTTCACATCTTCTGCAGAGAAGGATGTTAGAATATTATCTGCAATTCTCTTTCAGCCAAACTGTTAATCGAATTCCAGAATGTGTTACCAAAAACTATTTTAAGCACCAAAAATTTTTATAGCGCCGAAGTTGTTAAAACAAGCATTTCGAATATAATTGGTGAATACCGAATAAAATTTTTCTGAGAAAAAATAAGTTCTCCCGGCAAACCCTGAAATAACACTGTACCAAAAGCAGTTATAGAAGCCTGAAGACTCTTTTCCTTTAGTTAAACTTTGATAAATACAAAGTATCGTCATTCAGCAACCAAACTTGATTATCAATGAAATTTATTCCAATTTATGTTTTGAATATTGATCGAAGAAAAATATTTTATTTCGTTGATCCATTTTCATTCTTTATTAAACCTATATAATTATTAAAAATTAGGAGGTTGCTATGGCAGACAGTATTTATAAAGTACTTGAACTTGTTGGTACAAGCACAGTTTCCTGGGAAGATGCAGCTCAAAAAGTAGTTGAAAGAGCAAGTAAATCGTTAAAGGATTTACGAATTGCTGAGGTAGCTGCACAGGATTTGAAAATTGAAGAAGGCAAAGTTGTTGCTTACAGAACAAGGCTGAGAGTATCTTTCCGTTTTCATGATGAATAAGAGGGCTTTCTTTTGTGAAACCAAAAATTGAGAAAACATCCTTTGGTTCAATCACTATCGAGAGAGAAACTTTCGATCATGATGTTCTGATTCGTTTAAATGGAGATGTGGAAAAACGTAAGAAGAAATTATCAAAAAAGTATTATGGTTCTTCTCATACAATCTCTCTTGAAGAAGCTGAATACGTTTATGACAAGGGAGCAGAAAAATTATTAATTGGCAGCGGGCAGACCGGTATGGTAAATTTATCAGATGAAGCGGCAGACTTCTTTAATAAAAAAAGTTGTGAAGTCGATCTAAAACCAACCGGGAGTGCCATAAAAAAATGGAACGAAGAAAAAGGATCAGTGATTGGACTGTTTCATATAACCTGTTGAGATTATTTTAAAATATCCTGATGTTTTCATTATTATATGTTTAAGGAGTTTTATAATAAAACGTACTTTTTTAAATTTCATAATTTTGCCGGTTATCAATTATATATAATCATCAACTGAACTTGATTCTTTGAAAAAAAATTTAGTTTTATAGAAAATATTAAAAACTTTCTGCTGCCTGAATGAAGATTGTAACATACTTCTTAATGATTAATTGTTTCCTTATAAAAATTTCTTTTTCCATTAAGGTAACAGGCTTTGAGATTAAATCTTAGAAAATATGAACTTAATTCTAGAGGAGATCGCTATGAAATATTTATACTTTTTACTTTTCCTACCATTATTACTCGGGTTAACTTCCTGCGCCGGTGAACCTGAAGTTGATATGGAAGATGAGCGTCAGCAGGTAATGACACTTCTTGATAATTTTGTTAAAGCCCACGAAGAAAAAAATCTTGATATGCTTCTTTCCTGTTTTTCCGATAAACCTGATATAACAATTATTGGAACTGACAGGGATGAATTGTGGGTTGACAAAGTATCAATGGGTGAAGCACAAAGGAGAGCTTACGAAACTTTCGGCAAAGTTAAACTCTCTGTCCGGGATAAAATACTTAAACTATGTTCTGATGGTGAAATTGCCTGGTTCTATATGAAGGTTAATTGGTATGTGGAGTCGGAAGGGGAGACATCAACTTTTGATGGAATTAGAACAACTGGAGTACTTGAAAAAAAAGGCGGCAAATGGGCAATAGCCCAAATTCATACATCTATGCCGGTTGAAGGGCAGGCAGTTAGGTATTAAGTTAGGCTTATCATAAAAATTGAGGTTAATATTTCAGTTTCACCACAATAATCAGCTGTGGCGGAGCGGTGAGAATATAATAGAAATATTTTAATATTCCATTCACCACTGGATTTATCCTGTGGAATTACTTCCCCAAATTATCTAAATATTTGACTCACAAGTCAGAAAATAGTATTCCTATATTTTATTTTTACTATCTCTTGACTATATTTGCCTTTCAAAAAAGAAAAACTGGAATAGTTAAATTATGGAAAAACAATATGATATAGCTATTTTGGGTGGTGGCCCGGGTGGATATGTAGCAGCTATCCGTGCAGCTCAACTTAGTTTTAAAACATTAGTAATTGATAAGGATAATCTTGGCGGAATTTGCCTTAACTGGGGTTGTATTCCTACAAAATCTCTCCTAAAAAATGCAGAAATATATGATGCGGTAAAAAATCGTGGTAACGAATTTGGAATATCTACCAAAGATCTAAGCTTTGATTTTGAGAAGATAATCCAAAGAAGCAGGGGAATATCCGACAGGATCAGTAAAAATGTTGAGATGCTGATAAAGAAAAATAAAATCGACCGCATTCGCGGATACGGCAAATTTGTATCCAAAAATCAGCTTGAAATTTTTAATGAAGATGGTAAAAAAACAGGTACCATTAAAGCCGGCAAAATAATTATTGCAACCGGCGCATCTCCAAAATCTGTTCCTGCAATTCCAATTGATAAAAAAAATATTATTACAAGTACTCAGGCAATGATATTACCTGAACTTCCAAAAGAGTTGATTATTATTGGAGCGGGAGCCATTGGTATTGAGTTTGCATATTTTTATTCTGTTTTTGGAACTAAAGTTACCGTTATAGAAATGCTGGATAATATCCTTCCATTAGAAGATGCAGATGTTTCTAAAGAACTTGCAAGAAATTTTAGGAAAAGAAAAATTGAAACTCTTACCGGAGCTAAGGTTGAAAAAGCTGTAGTAAAAGGAAGCAAAGTTGAAGTTACGGTAACGAGAAAAGGCGAAACGAAAAAAATAACAGCAGATATAGTTCTTAATGCAACAGGTGTTGCAGGAAATGTATCCGGATTCGGTTTGGAAGAATTGGGTGTTGAACTTATTAAAGATCACATTAAAGTTAATAAAGAAACTTACGAGACAAACATACCCGGAGTATTTGCTATTGGAGATGCAATCGGTCCACCCTGGCTTGCACATGTTGCATCTGCCGAAGGAATACATTGTGTTGAAAGAATGAAAGGAATTATTAAATCTAAAATAGATTATAATAATATACCCGGCTGCACATACTGCCAGCCGCAAGTTGCCAGCGTTGGCTACACTGAACAAAAAGCTAAAGAACTTGGATACAAAATTAAAGTTGGCAAGTTTCCTTTTATGGCAAGCGGAAAAGCATTTGCTGTTGGTGAACGGGACGGGTTTGTAAAACTTATCTTCGATGCTGATTATGGTGAAATTTTAGGCGGACATATTATCGGTTCCGAAGCAACTGAACTGATTGCCGAAATAGTGCTTGCTCGTTCACTTGAAGCCACCGGCGAATCAATGATAAGAACTGTTCATGCTCATCCTACATTGTCTGAATCGATAATGGAAGCTGCAGCTAACGCTTACGGTGAAGCGATACATATTTAAACATAATTAATAAAAACTGTCATTCCGGTTTTATAGCCGGAATCTTTTCTCAATAAAGATTCCTGCTTTCGCAGGAATGACGACTCTATCATTACTTAGAATTAAGTGAACAAAACATTAATATATAACGATTTAGGAGTTATTGATTATAAAGATGCCTGGGATCTTCAGAAGAAACTTTTTAATTCAAGGTATCAAAAAGAAATTGATGATACCCTGTTAATGTTGGAGCATCCACACACTTATACTCTTGGTAAAACAGCAGATCGTAAGAATTTAATTGCTGAAGAAAAGTTCCTCGATCAAAATAAAATTTCTGTTTACGATATTGATCGTGGTGGAGATATTACGTATCACGGACCGGGACAAATTGTTGGTTACCCGATTATAGATTTAACAGGATGGCAAGAAGATACACATAAATACTTAAGAGCATTGGAAGAAATAATTATAAACACATGTGCCGAATATAATATAACTGCTGGCAGAGATAAGGAATATACCGGTGTTTGGGTTGGAGATAAAAAAATTGCTGCAATTGGAATTAAAGTAAGCAGGTGGATTACAATGCATGGTTTTGCATTTAATGTTAATACAGATCTCTCTTTGTTTGATGGTATTATTCCCTGTGGAATTAAGGGGAAAAAAGTAACATCAATACAAAACGAACTTAGTAGAACGATAGATGTTAATGAAGTTAAATCAATTATATTAAAAAAATTTACTGAAGTATTTGAATATTCTCCGGTCGAAATAAAAGAACCGGATGAATTTCTTATTTCTGAAACTATTGATCAGTAATCAAAGGAATTTTATGGCAAAGAGTAAACCGAATAATACGGACACTAAAGGAAGCCAGAACAAAAAAACTAAAAAGAATACCAAACCTTCAAACAGAAAGGATAAGAATGTTAAAACTGGAAGTGGAGAGTTAATGAATTTTAATAAATCAGACCTGGTGGATATTCTTAAAATAATGCTACGCTCACGTGCAATAGATGAAAAAGCAATGAGGTTGTTAAAACAGGGAAAAACATTTTTCCATATTGCTGCTGCCGGTCACGAAGCTGTGCAGGTTGCAGTTGGTTTACAACTTGATCTACAGAAAGATTGGTTGTTCCCTTATTACAGAGACCTTGGAATAGTTCTAACTGCAGGGATGACAACAGAGGAAGCATTTTTAGCAACCTTTGGCAAAGCAACTGATCCTGCAAGCGGTGGAAAACAGCTTCCTGTTCACTTCGGAATGACACGCACTAACATTCCCTCACAATCAAGTCCTACAGGCACACAGTTTTTACAAGCAGTCGGTACTGCTCTTGCAAGTGTTAAGAGAAATGAAAGAGATATTTCTTATGTAAGCAGCGGCGAAGGTACAACAAGCCAGGGAGAATTTCACGAAGCTGTAAACTGGGCAAGCAGGGAAAAACTGCCGGTGCTCTTCTTAATTCAGAATAACAAATATGCAATTTCAGTTCCGGTGGAAAAGCAAACCGGCGGAAAAGGTTCATCCGTTTCAGAAATGATGAGCGGGTATCATTCTCTTAAAAGGATGATAATTGATGGGACTGATTTTTTCGAATCGTATAAAAAAGTAAAAGAAGCAATTGAGTATATAAAGAGTGGAAAAGGTCCTGCTCTTATTGAAGCAGAAGTTGTAAGGTTGCACTCGCATTCATCTTCGGATGACCATAGGAAGTACAGGGATAAGGATGAGCTCGAAGAAGAAATTGTAAACGATCCTATAGAAAAATTTGTAAAGCTTCTTCTTAAAGAAAATATAATTATTGAAAACGATTATGAGAACATAAGAAAAGAAATTAATGCTGAAGTTGATGAAGCTGCCGACAGGGCATTCCAAGCACCGGATCCTGAACCGGAAGATGCAGTTAAACATATTTTTGATGAAAGCGGTTTAAAAGATAAACTTGATTACGAATTAAACGAACCGGCAGGGCAAAAAATAGTTATGGTCGATGCAATAAATCATGCACTGCACGAAGAAATGAAAAAGAATGATGGTATGTATATCTTTGGCCAGGACATTGCGGACAAAAAGGGAGGGGTGTTTACTACAACAAAAGGTCTCTCTACAACTTTTGGTGACGATCGTGTTTTTAACTCTCCTTTAGCCGAAGCAAGTATAATGGGTGTTGCAACCGGGATGGCTTTAGCAGGACTGAAACCGGTTGTTGAAATTCAGTTTGGTGATTATATCTGGCCGGCATTCCAGCAAATGAAAAACGAAACCACTGCTATGCGCTACAGGTCTAACAATACCTGGTCTTCCCCTGTTGTAACAAGGGTTGCGGTTGGAGGTTATATTCACGGCGGACTATGCCACAGCCAGAATATTGAATCGATTTTTGCACACGTTCCCGGGCTATATATTGCTTATCCAAGTAATGCTGCTGATGCCAAAGGTCTGCTAAAAACTGCCTGCCGAATGAATGACCCGGTTCTCTTCTGCGAACATAAAGGTTTATACAGGCAAAGTTTTGCAACTACACCGGAACCAGATGAAAATTATCTCATACCTTTTGGAAAAGCCAAGGTTGTAAACGAAGGATCCGATATAACTGTTGTTTCCTATGGAGTTTCATTGTGGGATTCTTTAATGGCTGCAAAAAAATTGGAGGATGAATTTGGATATTCAGTAGAAGTTATTGATATACGAACCATTGTTCCCCTTGATGAAGAAACAATTTTCAACTCGGTGCGGAAGACAAACAAGGCAATTGTAATTCACGAAGATACACTTACCGGTGGATTCGGCGGGGAGATAGCTGCACGGATATCCGATAACTGTTTCCAGTTCCTGGATGGACCGGTAAAAAGAATAGCTGCTAAAGATTCACACATTCCGTATGCACCTATTCTTGAAAATGAAGTTTTACCTGGCAGGCAGCAGATACTAAATGGTATTAAAGAATTAATTGAATATTAAAGGCAGAACCTTTGCCTCAAAATATCGGAGAATAAAATGAATGTAATTATGCCCAAGATGGGCGAAAGTATTAATGAAGGCACAATTATTAAATGGCTTAAAAGTGTTGGTGACACTGTTAAGCTGGATGAAATCATTTTTGAAATAAGTACAGATAAAGTTGATACCGAAATTCCTTCACCGGCTTCTGGTGTTTTGAAGGAGATAAAGTTTAATGAAGGTGACACGGTTGAAGTAGGGACTGTCGTTGCGGTGATTGATTCAAACGGTGAAACTGTTCAGGATGCTGATGTTACAATTACTGAATTCCGCAAGCAAAAAGAAACTTCAGAAGATCAGAAAATAAATGCTCCGGGAGATTTGATTGAGATAGAAATGCCTAAGATGGGTGAATCGGTTATGGAGGGAACCATTATTAAATGGTATAAAAGAGTTGGTGATAAAGTAGGTAAAGATGAAAATTTATTCGAGATAAGTACCGATAAAGTTGATACAGAAGTTCCATCTCCTGTTGAAGGAATAATTGCAGAGATATTAATAGGTGAACAGGAAACCGTTGATGTTGGAACTATTGTAGCAAAAATTTTTACCGGTAAAGAAGCAGTTGTTCAGCTATCTAAAGAAATTGAAAAAGTTGAACCACCTGAAGAGCCGGTTCAAATGCATGATAATTTTGACCAGCCAAAACCGGTTAAGAGAGAAACCGGGAAAAAAGACGGATCAGCTTTTTACTCACCATTGGTTTTAAGTATTGCTCAAAAGGAAAATATAAACTTAAATGAACTTGCCTCAATTAGTGGAACAGGTCTGAACGGAAGAGTAAGCAAGAAAGATATTCTATCTTACATTAAAAATCGTGGAGCGGCACTAGTAACATCAGCTTCTCCTCTAACATCATCTGCAGTAAGCTCTGAAGGAATTGAGCGCATCCCGATGGAAAACATCCGACTGAAAATTATGGAACATATGGTTCTGAGCCGGGATACCTCTGTCCACGTTAGTGAACTGATTGAAGTAGATATGACAAAGATCCACAATTTTATTGAAGAGAATAAGGATGAGTATTTGCGGAAATCGGGTGTTAAGCTAACTTACATGGCGTTTGTAGCTCACGCCTGTGTTAAAGCATTAAAGGCATTCCCGCTTGTTAATTCCAGCATAGAAGGCAAAACAATTCTACAAAAGAATTTTATAAATCTGGGTATTGCAGTTGCAGTTGAACCTACAGGACTTATCGTTCCTAATATTAAAGGAGCTGAGCATTTAAATATTGTAGGTCTTGCAAAAGCAATTTCCGATGTTGCACAAAGAACCCGAAATAAAAAACTCCTTCCTGATGAAGTTACAGGTGGAACATTCACAATTACTAACTTTGGTGTATTTGGTGCGGTTTTCGGAACTCCGATTATTAACCAGCCGGAAGTTGCAATACTTGGCGTTGGCGCTGTAACTAAAAAACCGGTTGTAATAAATGTAGATGGTTCTGATGCAATTGCAATTAAACCAATTATGGCTCTTACACTTTCGCACGATCATCGGCTTGTAGATGGTATGCTTGGAGGATTGTTTATTAAACATCTTAAAGATACACTGGAAAGTTTTAATCCTGGTTCTTTATAAATCATTTGTGAAATTTAGTTGGGATTAAAATCCCTG
This sequence comes from Ignavibacteriaceae bacterium, assembly GCA_036480595.1. Classification (GTDB taxonomy): domain Bacteria; phylum Bacteroidota; class Ignavibacteria; order Ignavibacteriales; family Ignavibacteriaceae; genus JAZGGS01. The sequence goes on along the minus strand of JAZGGS010000203.1, from coordinate 2,835 downwards.
ATCTTTTAATTTCTTATCCACGACCTAAAGGTCGTGGCTATTCATTCAATGTAACTATGCACAAATGATTAACAATTTTGATTTTAAGAGGTGTGTTAAATAGCCACGAGATTTATCTCGTGGAATTTGATTCTAATATTTCATATTGGGTTTTAACCCAAATTCAAATTTATTTGAACAAAGAAAAAAGAATTTTAAGAAACAAGTAATATGATCAATCAGCATCAAAAAGAATACAAGGAAACTTTAGAAAAAACCAAAGTACCGTTAGGAAAAAGACCTGACTGGTTAAAGGTTAAGTTACCAACCGGGGATAACTATGGTGATCTACTCAGTTTAGTTAAGGAGAAGAAACTTAATACTGTTTGCGAAGAAGCCCGCTGTCCTAATATGGCAGAGTGCTGGAATAATAGAACCGCTACATTTATGATTCTTGGAGATGTTTGTACACGCACTTGCGGCTTTTGCAACGTTAAAACCGGCATGCCTAATGAACTCGATCTTGAAGAACCCCGCAGAGTTGTCGATTCAATTAAAGAACTTAATTTAAAACACGCTGTTATAACCTCTGTAAACAGGGATGAACTTGAAGACGGCGGTGCAGAAATATTTAAAGAATGTGTAAGATTGTTAAGAGAATATAAACCGGATTGCACTGTAGAAATTCTTATCCCTGATTTTAAAGGAGAAGAAAAGGCATTCAACATTATAATGCAGTCACCTCCCGATATTTTAAACCACAACCTGGAAACAGTTAAAAGATTATATCACGCAGTAAGACCGCAGGCAAAGTATAAGCGAAGTCTGCACCTGATAAAATGGTTTAAGGAAAGAGGGTTATCCCGAAGGGATGGATTCCCAAAAACTAAAAGCGGTATTATGGTTGGAATAGGTGAAACTCCTGATGAAGTTTTAAATTTGATGCAGGATCTTATTAATCATAAGTGTGATATACTAACAATCGGTCAGTATCTTCAGCCAACAAAACAGCATTTACCAGTTGATCGGTTTGTTACGCCGGAAGAATTTGCCATGTACAAAACAGAGGGTCTCAAGTTAGGTTTTAAAATTGTTGAATCTGCACCGCTCGTTCGCAGTTCATATCATGCCGATGAGCATGCGCGATTAGTAATTTAATTTACAATATTATTGCCAAATTAATTACGTGTTTGGTTATTTCCTTCAACAAAAAATATTTGTATGTTATAGTGCTTGTTCGTCAGAGAAAGGGGAATGCGTGTTTGAACGATTTCTAAATCTGGCTATTAATGAAGTATTATTTAAAATTTATTATACCTGCTTTTCTCTTTTTTTCTTTCACCTTAAACCCGGGTGACGGTGATAAAAAATTTCCAAAAATCCTAAATGACGATAACTCCAAATTTACCAATGTTGGAAACATTGGAATTACAATAACAAACTTTGGCACTTATGGGCATGGTTTTGTACTTTGGCCGGACCAACCAAGTGCAGAATTCCCATTAGGCAGCGGTATTGAACATCTTTTTGACGGCGGCTTGTGGGTTGGTGGTTTTAAAGCAGATGATTCACTTGGCAGTAATATAACTGATCCATTTGTTACCACTGGAGCTGTAGATGCTTCATCCGTTTCTGCAAGAGGTGGAGGTTTTGAATTTACAAACTCACCCGGTGATTTTGTGAAGGAAAGATCTTCATTATTCGATTCGCGTGTCTTTAGTCCTTTTGCAATTTCGCACCAGGATTTTGTTATGGAGTACACTGATTCGAATGAAACACTTCCAAATGGTGAACCTATTGAAGATCATGATCCTCTTGACATAGTAGTAAGCCAGGAAAATTATGCATGGAATTTTCCTTTTGCAAACTTTTTTGTGATCTTCAACTATTGGATAAAAAATGCAAGTAATAAGTATTTAGATAACGTTTTTGTTGGTTTGTGGACAGACACGGTTGTGAGAAACACCGTGGTGTTTGGGCGTCCATCCGGAAGTGCCTTTTACAATAAGGGCGGCAACGGTTATAACGATTCAATTAAGATTGCATACGAGTTTGATGCTGCAGGGGATATCGGCTTTACAGATAGTTACATAGGCGTTATTCATCTTGGTTCAGAGCCGCGCTTACCGGAGTATTACCCGTATGAAATTGAGGATTCACTTCCATCAACTAATTTTGTTAGCTGGCAGTTTCGCAATACAACCGATCCAAACTTCTTTGCACCACAGGATGATATAGAGAGATATAGAAAGATGCAGGGATTTTTTGGCGGTCAGAACAGGTGGAAAGATGGAGTAAATTCTGAATCAATTCGTCCGCCTTCAAACAGGTCAATATTAATCACTAACGGATATTTCGATTTTATTGCTCCCGGCGATTCTATAAATGTTGTGTTTGCAATTGTTTGCGCTAAAAAGTTCGGTTCAGAACATCCTGCTCTCGATACTGAAGAGCAGAAAACAAATCTATATTCAAATGCAGACTGGGCTCTGCGTGCTTATCATGGTGAAGACAGGAACAGGAACGGTATTTTAGATCCTGGAGAAGACCTGGATGGAGACGGTAAAATAACTCGTTACATTCTGCCCTCACCACCCATTGTTCCAAAAGTAAAGGTTGTTCCGGATAATCAAAAAGCAACTATTTACTGGGATAGACGGGCAGAGTATTCTGTTGATCCAATTTCGGGCAAAAAAGATTTTGAAGGTTACAAACTTTACAGAACACAAGCCGGTTTTGATTTAACTGAGAAGCAGGATATTTTCAATTCGTTGGTTGTGCTGGCTTCCTTTGACAGCGCAGCTAATAATGTAGCATTTGATACAGGATTTGATTTTATCCGGCTTGATGAGCCGG
>JAZGGS010000202.1:0-4076 GCA_036480595.1 Ignavibacteriaceae bacterium | reverse complement strand
AAATTACGAAGGTGTTTTTTACTTAAATGTTTACAAGGATACTGATATCCAGGATGTTGGACTAACAAACGATATTTACGATATTCCTTTTGCACCTACTACAGGGTGGTCTCCCACAAAAGATGCTTTGGCCATAGAGGGACACACTTATGTTTTTTGGACATGGAACAATCACTTTGCAAAGATTAGAATTTCATCTATAACAACTGAACGGATGGTCTTCGATTGGGTTTATCAATTAGTTGAGGGTGAGATTCAGCTTAAGAGATCCGGTACAAGCGAAATCCGTAATCCTCTTACAAAAGAGTGGAGCAGGTAGTAAGTAATTTCTATCAGCAAAACACAGGGTGTAAATTAATAACAACCGGAATCATTCTGTATAGATTTCGGCGGCAGAAATACTTAAATTAAGCAAAGTAATGAATAAGATATGTATACACTTTGTATTTGCGTTAATGTTTGTTAGTACATTTACTGCTGAATTCTATTCTCAAGATTATAACATAAATAAAAAGTTAAACTCTAAATCTAATTTCCATTTTGAAAATGTGATTTTCCAGGAAATTGAGAATGGAATTGTAGAAAGTAATGTTTCGAAAATTGCAAGATATTTTAGCCCAAAACCTTATCTAAGTTTTTCAAATGGTGTTACCGGGTATTACAGTTCTAACCAGGCATATTATGTTTTAGAAAATTTTTTTATAATTTATAAAGTAATCTCCTTTAAGTTCGATCATAAAAAAAATGATGGCTCGGTTTCTTATGCAACAGGTATTTATTATTACGAGAGTAAAGGGAGGCGCGATTCAGCACAGGTTTATGTCACACTCAACAAAATTGGAGATAACTGGTTTATCACTCAGATATCAATTAATTGATGTTAGCTAAAGTCACTAAATTTTTTAAAGGCGATAGGAAGTATTTTGCTATCGTCTTTTTTATTTTAATCCTGATATTGATTATCGGGATCCTTACGCCAGTATTTATTGATAGCAATAACCAGAATTGGGAAGAACAATTAATTGAAAAAAATCATGAAATTGAAAATTCGGTTTACGACTTATTTAAAGAAAAGGAATCGAAATTACTTGATGTTAAAACCAGGTTAAAATCAGGTCTTGCTCATACTTTATCAGCCAAAAAATATGCTTATGGAGAATTAATATCCTTAGTAAATTCTGAAGAATTTGTTAACTATTCTGTAGAAGTAATTGCTCCTAACGGTAAAATAATTGCATGGAATGAAGTAATTGCAATAGAACAAGATGAGATATTTCCTCTTAATTTTCCTCTTAACGAAGTTCATTTTTATTCAACCAGTCTTATAACATTTCTAACAGTAATCGATACGGTAAGTATAAGGAATGATATTTTTTATTTAACGGTTAGCCAGCCGCTTGAAAAACATTACACACTTCAAAATAAATATTTTTCATCCCTAAGCTTTAAGGAAGAGTTAACTAATAAATTTAATACACACTTCGAAGTTCTCTATACACCGTATGCTCAATTCTCTAAAGATGGACGGAACTACTCATTTGCATTACTGAATAATTATCATAACAAAATCGGGATGGTTAATTTTTTCAAACCATCTCTTAATTTATCCATTGCCGAAATCAAGGAAACAGCTGCAAAGTATCAATCGGTTTTAGTCGTTCTTGTACTTTTATTTTTAGCACTTGGCTTTAAGAGCGATTTTAAAAAACTAAAAAGCAGGTTTGTAAAGTTATTTCTTTTAATTGCCTATTTAGGTGCAGTTCGTTTACTCTTTTTCTGGCTTGGCTTTCCTACCAACTTTATTTCTGGTCCTTTAGTTGAGCCCGCATATTTCTCATCTATTCTTGCAGGTGGAATTGTAAAATCTCCGCTGGAATTATTAGTTACAAATATCTTCCTGGTGATTATTGGATTTTTGACCATTCAATATGTAGTTGATTACCTGAACAGATTAAAATCCGGCAGATTTAGATTTTTTAAAGTTATGGTTGCTCCTGTTTTTGGCATCTTGTTTTTTTATATGATAAGAGGATTAAGCGCATCAATTAAAAGTGTTATTTTCGATTCTTCAATCCGATACTTTAAGGAACCTACACTTATACCAAACTTGCCGTCACTTGTAATGAATTTGAATACTCTTATAATGACACTTGCAATCTTGTTAGCAATGATAGCATTTATCTTACTTATTGGGGAATTTCTTAACTTGCTTGGCAACGGGAAGTTCAAATTAAAATTTGTACTCCTCTTTATTATCATCCAGAGTGCGGGTTATATATTTTTTCAGCTTCAAAAAGAACCGCTTATTACACACGTAATGATATTTCTTTTTATCCTTTTCGTCTTCATACTTGTTTACCAGTTTCTTTACAGGAATTCAAATGTAATTCAAAATCTTATCTATGCTACTCTTATCTCTTCTGTTATAGCAATTACATTATTAAATCATTTTAACCTTATTCTTGAAAGAGGAACTTTAAGTACAATTGGTATGGAGGTAAACAGGGCAAACGAAAATCTTCTCCGTTTTTTAATTGATGAAACGTTAAGTAATTCATTAAAGGAGACTGAAGTTGTTGAATCATTTTATAAGAGCAGTACAAATTATGATGCCCAGGCATTTATAATCTGGAGTAAGAGTCCACTTCAGAGAGAATCAAAAAATTCATCCATTTTGCTTTTTGATAGAAACAAAGAAATGCTTGGGAAATTTTCTGTGGGAATTGATGAGGAAGTAGATATTTTTGAGTACTTCAATGATAACAGTGATAGTCTCTTCCGCGTTATAGAATTACAAAAAGATAATGTTTCCGATGTAAAACGGTTCGTTGGATTGGCTCCTGTAATGCAGAGAGATATTGTGTCCGGCTACATTGGAGTTGTAACCGATTTCAATATTGAAGGGATCAGTTCAGGAAACTTCCCGGATTTCCTTGAATCCAACAGGGCTGTTCTCGGGTCCGTTATTGACCTGAACCTGGTTAATATTTTTGAATTTATTGATGGAAACGTAACCCAGGTTTATGGCGATCTTTTTCCTTCACGTGAACAAAAGGAGCAAATATTCAATGCAGAGTTAACTCGCTTTTATAATGATGGCTGGATAAATCTTTCCATTTATGGCGAAAACTACATAACCTACATTCTTAAGACAGACAAGAATGATATGGAGAAAATAATAGCCGTATCAATTAAAGAGAAAAAGCTTACCTGGAATCTTTTTAACTTCTTTAAAATTTTTATACTACATAGTTTAATTATTCTTTTGCTCTTAATCTTCCTGTTAATGTTCCGGTTTTTTAAGATCAGGTATACTTTTAAGACAAGATTGCTTATCGCTTTCCTGATTATTGCTGTGCTGCCAATTGTAATATTAGCTATATACAACCGACAGGTAGGAAAAGATAGAAGCGAAGCAGCTATCTTCACTGAGCTTAGCAAACGATTGGATTATCTTGAAAACCACGTTAGAGCACAAAAACAGAAACATAAAGACAGGGAATTAATCAAAGCATTCGATAACGCCGGTAAAGAACTTGGAATATCTTTTGCTGTTTATGAAGTTTCTAACCAACTTTATAACTCGATGGAAGAGTTTTACAATACCGGTTTATTTAACACCAAGTTAAACTCTAAAGCACATTACAATCTTAATTATTTAAGCTACAGGGAATACCTTACTAACGAAACAATTAATAATTTTATTTACGATGCATACTACAAGAAAGTAACTATTGAAGGAAGACCACTGATAATAGGGGTAAACGATGCCTTCAATAAAATAAAGTTAAGTTATTCCACTGTTAATGTTGAAGTATTCCTCTTTGGAGTTTATTCTTTTGCACTTATAATCATCATTATAATTAGTACGGTTTTTGCCAACCAAATATCTGCTCCTATCCAAAGATTAACCAAGGCAACAGAATCGGTGGCACAGGGCGATTTGAGCGTACGTCTTGAAAATAATGAAAAAGGAGAACTGAAAGATCTTTTTGACGGCTTTGAATCGATGACCAGTGAACTGCAAAAGAACCAGGTTGAAATTGCAGAGCTGGAAAGGGAAAATGCATGGAAGG
>JAZGGS010000201.1:0-3370 GCA_036480595.1 Ignavibacteriaceae bacterium | reverse complement strand
GATTGCTGAAAAAAATATAATAAATTTTTAAAGTGTCTCTTTTGAATACTGTATTTGAAATTAGGTAATTCCAAGCTGTAAAGAACGCCTCTATAAGACATGTAACCCAAATTAAAAATATCCCCATTGTATATTTTATCGCAAAATCATTTTGATATTAATGGGATCAAAACGATATAATAACTTGATAAAAATTTTTTATCAAACTAAATTTGATGGTTAATTTTAATCCATTATAAAATAATTTTTACAATGGAATAATAATTTGACTTAGCACAATTTCTGTTTTCACTAAAAAGTAAAGAAATTTTTTATGCCGAAAATAATTACTACAATTGAAGTTGATGCGCCTATTGAAATTGCATTTGATTTATCGCGCAGTATTGAATTTCACGCTTATACTCAAACACATCGGAATGAAGTGGCCATTAAAGGTAAAACTTCAGGATTAATCAACCTTGGTGAAATAGTTACCTGGAAAGCAAAACACTTTGGAATTAATCAAAGATTATCAGTTAGAATTACAAAACTTGATAAGCCCTTTATCTTTCGGGATACAATGATAGAAGGTGCATTTAAAAGGTTCGACCACGATCATATCTTTGAACAGCATAATGGACTGGTAAAAATTACAGAAGTATTTGATTACGAATCACCTTTTTCATTTGTAGGTAGAGTTTTTGATTTTTTAATCCTGAAAAAATATATGACCAATTTTTTTTCTCATAGGAATAAAGAGATTAAAAAAGCGCTTGAGTCCGATAAATGGAAAGACTTTCTGAATCAATAGTCAATTCAATTTTTTACTTTACCTGAAAGTTTTAATGTTTTTCATCGTTTAATTAATAATAACGGTAATCGTATGGCTACAGAGGAAGTTGAAAATAATGAAGATTTTGAATTAAAATCCGGTTCGAAAGTTTGTGTAATTGGTGGAGGACCCGCCGGAAGTTTCTTTAGCTATTTTTTTATTGAATTGGCCGATCGACTGGGAATCGAAGTTGAGCTAGACAATATAGAGGCTAAAGATTTTTTGAATGTGGGTCCAACCGGATGTAATCATTGTGGTGGTATTATCTCAGAGTCTTTAGTTCAGCTCCTTTCCACAGAAGGTATTACTTTGCCCACTAATGTGATAAGAAGAGGAATTGATTCATATGTAATGCATACCGAAGATAGAAATGTTAAAATTGAAACCCCTTTAGAGGAAAAACGGATTGGTTCTGTTTTTAGGGGGAGCGGACCAATGGGATCAAAAACAACTGAATGGAACAGTTTTGATAAGTTCTTGCAAGATCTTTGTATTCAGAAAGGTGCAAATGTTATTACAGACAAAGTTGTTGACATAACTTATGAAAATGGTCGTCCGCATATACTGACTAAAAATAATTTTGAAAAATCATATGATTTGGCAGTTGCGGCAGTTGGTCTTGATAATAAATCGTTAAAAATATTAAAAGGAGCCAACATAGAATATCAATCACCAAGCACAACAAAAACATATATTAGTGAATATTTCTTAGGCGAAGAATTGGTATCAGAATATTTTGGTAACTCTATGCACGTTTTTCTTCTGAATATACCCAATCTAGAATTTGGTGCATTAATTCCAAAAGGTGATTACGTTACTTTAGTCCTTTTAGGCAAGGAAATCAGCAAGGAGTTAGTAGAATCATTTCTTAATTCACAACAGGTTATTGATTGTTTTCCTAAAGAATCGGATTTAAATCAAATGAGAAGTTGTCAATGCTATCCCAAAATTAATACACAAACTGCAAAATATATGTATGGTGACCGATTTGTAGCTATTGGAGATTCAGCCACATCTAAATTATATAAAAATGGTATCGGAGCTGCATATGTCACCGCTAAAGCAGCAGCAACTACAGCTTTATTTAATGGTGTTTCCTCCGGGGATTTTGAAAAATTTTACCTGCCAGCCTGTAAATCATTACATTTTGATAATACAATTGGAAGAGTTGTATTTCTCATAACGAAATTGATTAAAATAAATCCGTTACTTAAACGAGGTGTTATAAAAACAGTGATGAAAGAACAAAACAAAATAGGGGAAAAGCGACATATGAGTACCGTACTTTGGGATACTTTCACTGGCAGCGCACCTTATAAAGAAATATTTCTTAGAAGTATAAAACCTGCATTTCTATTTTCTTTATTTTGGAATACAATCACATCCTTGAAAAAATAAGATTACAAGCAATGTAATAATTATCATATAATAAGATTTTCGGAGTTTTGTTAATTGTCCATTTCAAATAAAAAAATAAGCTATTGATCTTAAAGTCTTCCTCTTCTAAAAAGTCACATATTATGTGACAATGTGTAACCACATTGCTGCATTTACTTCCCTCTACTTGTCACTTCATTTCTGTTTTATTGAAAAATCATTGTAGATATCATTTTTTTACTATTGTATTAAGTAAGATGAATATGGTATATCAATTGTATGTTAATGTCTGAAAAACAACCTTTACACGAAGAAAAAAAATCTGCAAATAAATATTGACGATAATAGGAAGCAAGCGGTAAGCAATTTACCAGATAAAACTTAGTTACTTTTTAAATTCTTTAAGATTCATTAATTGATTCTTTGAGTAACCTCAACTCAAAAAGAAGGTGTTGAGTTTTTGCCTTTAAATAATTGTTTATTAAATTGTGTAAGTGATTATAAATAGTGTTGTAACATTGTTTTATATTATTCACAATTTTTCATAATGAGACATTTTATTGCTATTTGTACTAAATTTAGATGTTTTAAAAATTTAAAGTGGCTTAAGTACGTTATTATAAAACATTAATTTAGTATAATTATTGTTACAATAATCAATTTATTGTAAGACTCTAATTTAAAAGTGTCATTTAAGTGTGTCCAATAATAATTTTATCATACAGGTATTATAAATTAATTAATTACTTTTTCTATTGAAGGAGGATATTAGTATGGATACTAGTTACAGGTATCTACTTTTGGTACTAGTGTTTATTTGCGGGTTTTAAATTACTTCCTTTTCACAACAGCATTCGGCTGATATCGAAAATTTATCAAAGGGCGCAGATGTTGTTCTCACTGGCAAGGTTGTGCAGCAAAATTCTGGCTGGAACGAGGACAAATCAAGAATTTATACAAGTGCAACTATTCAAGTGGAAGAGTTCTTAAAGGGCAACACTAATGAAGTTTCAATAGTTGTAACTTATTTGGGCGGTGAAGTTGGTGATATTGGTGAATTATATAGCCATATGCCAAAATTTGAGGATGATGAAGAAATCTTGGTTTTTCTTAAAAGGGACCAAAGAACTTCAAATTATAAGGTCTTTAACGGAGAAGAGGGAAAATTAAGAATCGTGTACG
>JAZGGS010000200.1:0-3347 GCA_036480595.1 Ignavibacteriaceae bacterium | reverse complement strand
TGGAGTTCCAGTTTCTATTTTGATGTTGATGGCATCTGCTTTTCTGTTAACTAAAATTTACTTTAAAGTAGATAAAACATTAAAAATTGATAGGAAGTTTATAAGGGAAGAATACGAAAAGCTTGGTCCGTCATCATTTGAAGAAAAAACGATTAGTATTGTTTTTGCACTTACAGCTTTTTTATGGATTTTCAGGAGTGATTTGAATTTTGGGTTTGTAGCCATTCCGGGCTGGTCTAATCTTCTACCATATTCTGCTTTTATAAATGACGGCACTGTGGCAATAACAATGGCATTTATATTATTTTTAATTCCTTCTAAAAAGGAAAAAACAACTTTGCTGGATAATAATGTCTTTTATAAAATTCCCTGGGGAATTATACTTCTTTTCGGTGGAGGTTTTGCATTGGCAAAAGGATTTTCAAACACCGGTCTTTCAATGTTTATCGGGGAACAGTTATCCGGTATGGAATCGCTGTCACATATTTTCATCATTTTTATCACGGCAGCTACAATAAGTTTCTTAACCGAACTTACTTCAAACACTGCCACAACACAAATGATTTTACCAATACTTGCTTCTGTTGCAATAGCAATGGGGATGAATCCTTTGCTGCTTATGCTAACAGCAACACTTTCGGCATCAATGGCATTTATGCTGCCTGTAGCAACGCCCCCAAACACAATAATTTTTGCAAGCAACAGGATAAAAGTTACAGAAATGGTCAAAGCCGGTTTTGCGCTGAATCTTCTGGGTGTTATTATTGTTAGTCTTCTTGTTTATTTTGTTGGAGAATTAGTTTTTGACCTTGGAACTTTTCCCGGCTGGGCTATAACTAAATGATAAATTTATTTTAACCTCGAATAAAAAATGTTTTATGATAATTTATAATATTACGCTTAATATAAAAAAAGAAGTTGAGCTAGAATGGGTAAAGTGGATGAAAGAGGAGCATATACCCGATTTAATGAAGACAAATTATTTCAATTCGTGGAAGATGTTTAAAATACTTGTACCCGCGGGTATGCCTGATGAAACTACTTATGTTGTAAGATACACTACCGACTCAATGGAAAAGTATGAGGAATATGCAAGAAATGAAGCTCCACGTTTGCAAAGAGAACACGTTGAAAAATACCCCGGAAAATTTACTGCATCAAGAGCAATTCTAGAAGATGTTACTTAAGCTGTTCATTTAAGGTATTAAATTTTACCTATCAATCATCTTTTTTTTTCTCTAAAGTCTAGTTAGTTCAATTCTACAATTGTACTTTAAATTACGCAATTTTAGACAGTAATTCTTTTAAGGAGGAAGGTTTGGACAGGTTAGTTTTTATACTCTTCCTTTTAATCCTGTTTATTTCCTGCAGGGAAGATATAATTCATCCCGATGAGTTTGCCGGTAATGTAAATGAACCGGTTCAAATTAACTCACGTAATTCTTATACTTTTATAATTAATGCAAAAAATCTTTCGATAAGTAATTCTGCCCTCGCCTCGTTTAATACTACTCTTGCCCGCATTTCAGTTACGCTAATTGATTATGAATCGGGTTACGTAAATATAACCGTGAAGGATTTAAACGACATTGAAAGATTCCGATATTTTGTAGAAGATGATGTTAGCTTGTTTACAGAAGTCATCGATGGTCATTTGCCCAACACTATTGATATACGAATGCAGGAATTTAGTGGAAAACTGAAGGTCCAACTCTCCCGGGCATACTAACATTAAAAAAAAGTTGGTAAAAGAATTTTTTTGTAGGAAAGAAATAGTTTTTTTGATTATTTTTCCCTGCCAAATATTTTATCCACAGATAATTAAACTCTAAGGTTTGGGGGATTAAAGAACTATGTTAATAAATGTAACACATAATAAGTTATTCAATCATACTAACGGAGCTGCTTCGATTCCCACCCGCGAAGAAATTAATGAAAAGTATAAATGGAAGCTGGGCGATATTTATAAAAACAATGACGAATGGGAAAACGATTTTGCGTGGGTCGAAAAGCAGGTTGAAGGTTACAAAAATTTTGAAGGAAAACTTCACGAATCTGAAGATATCCTGGAAAAGTGCTTTTCTTACAACGATGCTGTAGGAATTAAGATTGAAAGGCTATACCTCTATGCAATGCTTTCAAAAGATAGTGATATGCGTGTAAGCACTTACCAGGCAATGGATGACAGGATTAAGACACTTTACTCGAAAGTAAATGCTGCAAGCTCTTTTATAAATCCTGAGCTGTTAAATATTCCTGGTGCTAAACTATTGGAGATGATAAACTCTAAAAAAGAGCTGCAGGTTTTTGAACATGCCATAAATGATCTGCTTAGAACAAAAGAGCATACGCTTTCAAAATCTGAAGAGCAGATACTTGCACTTTCAGGTGATATATCCCAAACGCCGTACAACACTTACTCAATGTTTACAAATGCAGATCTTAAACTACCGGAAGTTATTGATGATGAGGGAAATAAAACTGTTGTATCGCATGCAAAGTTTTACTCTGCTATGTACTCCAAAGACCGCAGTTACAGGGAAAGAGCTTTTAAAGGTTACCTTGATGCGTATAAGGATTATATTAATACAATTACTACATTGTTCAACGGTAATCTTAAGACGAATATCTTTTATGCTAACACAAGAAAATATGATTCTGCCAGAGCCGCTGCCCTGGATAAAAACAATATACCTTTAACTGTTTACGACAAACTGGTTGAATCAGTTAACCAGAATTTTGCTCCGTTGCACAGGTGGACTGGCTTGAAGAAAAAACTACTCGGTATGGATGAGCTTTATCCGTATGACGTTTACGCAACTGTTTTTAACCATGTAAAAGAAAAAAAATATCCTTATGATGAAGCAGTAAAAATTGTGCTGGATTCATTACAAATAATGGGCGATGATTATCTTAGCTCGCTAAAAACGGCGTTTGCAAACAGGTGGATTGATGTTTACGAAACACAAGCTAAAAAAAGCGGTGCATATTCATCCGGCACAACTTACGGAGTTCATCCTTATGTGCTGCTTAACTGGACAGACCTTTTGAATGACCTGTTTACACTTACACACGAGATGGGGCACAATATGCATTCATACTACACTGGCAATACCCAGCCGTTTCCTTATGCAAACTATTCCATCTTCCTTGCCGAAGTCGCTTCTACTTTTAATGAATCTTTGTTACTCGATTATCTTATCGAAAACGCAGGATCTAAGGAAGAAAAATTATTCCTGCTCGAAAAAAACCTGAACAATATTACAGCTACTTTTTACAGGCAGGTTATGTTTGCAGAGTATGAGAAGATTGTTTACGATAAAACTGAGAATGGTGAAGCCCTTACT
>JAZGGS010000199.1:0-13763 GCA_036480595.1 Ignavibacteriaceae bacterium | reverse complement strand
ATCAAAAAACAGGTGAAGATCCGCATAAAAATCTTACAAGCCGGAAGGATAAACAGATTTCTATAGAATCTAATGAAGGGAACAAAACCGTTGAACAGATTTACAACGAGAGAGAAGCACTTAACGGTAAAACCGTAAAAGTAAAAGGGGAAGTTGTAAAGATAAACCAGAATATTATGAACAGGAACTGGCTACATTTACAGGATGGTACTGGAGACGAAACAAGTTTTGATCTGGTTATTACTTCACAGGATGCAGCTGCGGTTGGTGATGTTGTTACAGTAGAAGGGATTGTTGCCAATAATAAAGAATTTGGCTCAGGATATTTCTTTCCTGTGATAGTTGAAGATGCAAAGATAGTTAAGTAAAACTGATTGCAAATAATTATTTTTTATAGGTAAGAACTCATTATCAACATTATCAAGGGTTCTTACCTATTCTATAATAGGTCCTAAATTTGTTCCCTCAGGGTAAAGCATAAACGCAACTGCATAAGCAATTACCGAAATGATAACACCGTACATAAATAAGGTATAGCAGATACGCAGTTTTTTGTACTTGGTACCTAACACCTGCCCGAGATAATAAAAGTCAGTTATCATGCTGCTGTATAAATAATCTTTATCTGAAATCAGTTCCTGCATTCCCCAGGTAAAATCTTTTAATGACATGTTAAAGAAATTACCAAAAAATAAAAGGTTCACTTTTTTCTCTTTTATCTCTTGCTGGGTAAACCTGCCGGATGTTACCTTTGGACGGGTTACTAGAATAGCATAAACAAGAGTAACTAAACTTGTAAGCGTTAACATTGCAGTTGGTATTATTAAGTGAGGATTTGTATCCAGCTTTCTTAACATTACAGTTACCAAAATTGTGAGAATAAGCGTATTAACACTAATCATTATGTTGGCTTTTGTATCTGCCATCGAACTAAAACTGACGTGAGTACGCATTGTATTGCGGAACATAGTTTCAATAGTTCTGCCTGCTCCCTTTTCTAACTTCTTTTTATTTTCCATTTTATCCTTCTCTCCTCCTTCTTTTTCACTTTTCTTTTTCAATTTCTTAAGCTTCTTCTCAATCTTATTAATGTTTATATTTTTCTGTGTTTCAAAGCTGCTCTTTGCATACGGTGTAAAAAATTTATGTTGATTGAAAAATTGTAAATTCTTTTTAAGCCATTCCTCTTGAGTAAAAGAAATGTTCTCCTTCTTTTCAACCTCACAACGGTAAAGTTCTCCTTTTTCTTCAAAATTCTTTTCGCCAAGGTGGTGAAGATCAGCATCACATATTATTTCTTCCAATAAATTTTGCGGATTGTGAGGAACCTTTGTAGCCCTTATTAATAAAACAACTTTTTCTATTTTCTTTTCAGGAAAATTATTATCTGATAAGAACTTGTTTGCATAGTCAACACTCACATCCTCATGACCGATACATTTATCTTTATAACCTAAATCATGAAACCAGGCAGCAATTTGCAAAAGTTCTATATCTTCGGCGCTAACATTCATTGCTTTTGCAATTTCAATAACTGCTTTTACTACTTCGGCAGTGTGGGTTATGTTATGATATGTATTTTCAGCCATATGATGGCTGCGGAATGTGCTGCCAATATACTCTTTAACTCTTCTCAGTATCTCTTCACTTACCATTAAATATTAAGCTCATTTGTATAAAAATTTGTTATTTCTTAGTTTGATAATAAATTGTTCAAACATAAAACATATATTAGTACAAATAAAATAAATAATTGTAACAAAACATAGTGTTATTATTCTTTAATACTGGTGATATTTATCACAGTTTAAAGTAACCACTAAAAGCTGAGAAGAAAAAGCATTTATTATTTTATCTTAAAAGGAAATAATTAACCGGTTATGAAAACTCTATACCTTGTAAGACATGCAAAATCGAGCTGGAAACAGCCTGAACTTTCTGATTTTGAAAGACCATTAAATAAACGTGGAAAAAATAATGCACCCTTTATGGGCAAACTTCTTTCTGACAAAGGAGTTAATCCGGAACTGGTAATTTCCAGTCCTGCAAAAAGAGCAAGTGTAACGGCAAAAATAATTGCATCTGAAATTAATTATCCTGAAGAGAAGATAGTATTTGATGAAAATATTTATGAAGCAACAGGGAGAAATCTTTTGGAAATAATTTCCGGAACAGAAGAAAAATATAACTCAGTTATGTTATTCGGGCATAACCCGGGTCTTACCGTTTTGCAAAATAATCTCTCTGATCATTTTATAGATAACATTCCAACCTGTGGAGTGGTTGCATTGGAATTTAAAACATTCTGGAAAGAGATTGAATTAAACTCTGCCGGATTTATATTTTTTGAATATCCAAAGAAACATAAACTTTAATAATCGTTAGTAACTGCAACATTTGAATAAAAAATATTTCGACCGCGAATTAAGCTGGCTTTCCTTTAATGAACGGGTTCTGCAGGAAGCAAAAGATAAGACTGTTCCTCTTTATGAACGGATAAAATTTTTAGCGATCTGGTCATCCAACCTTGATGAATTTTTTAGAGTACGTGTAGCAGCATTAAGAAGTTTGCTTGAATTGAAAAAAAAGGCGCACGATAAAATTAAGTTCGAACCGCACACTTTATTAAACGAAATTATAAGAAGGGTAAATTTACAACAGGAGGAATTCGGAAGAATATTCAGGGAAGAGATTCTTCCCGGACTGGAAGATGAAAATATTCTTTTAGTTGATGATACTTCTGTTCCGGAGAAGTATAAAGACTATCTTGAAAATTATTTCCTGGAACAGGTTCTTCCATTTACGCAGCCCACTCTTCTTGATAAAAATAAAATCGCAACCTTCCTTCATAACAAAGCAATATACCTTGCATTAAGATTAAAAGTAAAAAGCAAAAGTCAATCCAAACGTATAAGGTATAAATATGCATTAGTTGAAATTCCTGCAGAGAGGTTGGGTAGGTTTATAGCTCTCACCGGCACTGATAATAATTATGTAATTTTTCTGGATGATGTTATAAGGATGTTCCTTCCAAGGATTTTACCGGGATACGATATTGAAAGTTGTTACTCAATAAAGCTTACGCGCGATGCGGGAATTTATATTGATGATGAGTTTTCGGGGAACCTTCTTGCAAAAATTAAAAAGGGATTATCAAAACGTAAAACAGGTGTGCCAAGCAGGTTTCTTTACGATAAGGAAATGCCCGCACAATTTCTACGATTCTTAAAAGAATCTCTTCAGCTTAACAAGGATGATTTAATTGCAGGGGGAAGGTATCATAATTATAATGAGTTTTTCAGTTTCCCAAATTTTAACAAACAGGAACTAGAGTATAAAGCACTCCCGCAGCTCTTATGCAGGGAACTTGAAGGTGGAGTGTCGGTATTTAATGCTATTACTAAGTGTGATATTCTTCTGAGTTTTCCTTACCAATCTTACGGCAATGTTCTCAGGTTTCTTGAAAACGCTGCAGATGATATAAATGTAAAATCTATTAAGATAACTTTGTACAGGGTTGCCGGAGAATCGCTCGTAGTCCGCTCATTAATGAAAGCATCTGAAAACGGGAAAAAAGTAACTGCGTTTGTAGAAGTTAAAGCCCGGTTTGATGAAGAATCTAACTTTGCCTCTTATGATGCCTTGGAAAAAGCCGGGGTTGAAGTATTTTCAAGTTTTCCCGGGTTAAAAGTGCATTCAAAGCTTTGCCTTATTGAACGAAAAGAAAATGAGAAAGTAAAATTATACACTTACCTTGGAACCGGAAACTTTAATGAAAAGACTGCAAGAATTTATTGTGATTATGCATTGCTCACAGCAGACCAGGATATCGGCAAGGATGCGGTTAAGGTATTCAACTTTTTAGAACGTAAAATAGAGGAAGAAACATTTGAACACCTGCTGGTGGCGCCGTTTAATATGAGAAGCGTTTTTATTCAATTAATTGATAATGAAATAATGAATGCAACAGAAGGAAAGAAAGCTGAGATCACGCTAAAACTGAATAGTCTTGAAGACAGGAAGATGATTAAAAAACTCTACCAGGCATCTTCATCAGGAGTAAAAATAAAAATAATTGTAAGAGGTATTTGCTGCCTTGTTGCAGGCGTTAAAGGATTAAGCGAAAACATAAAAGTAATAAGTATTGTTGACAGATATTTAGAACACGCAAGGGTTTTTATTTTTCATAACAATGGTGATAAAAAATATTTTGTTGCTTCTGCAGATTGGATGAAGAGAAACCTTAGCAGGCGTGTAGAGGTATGTTTTCCGATTAATGATAAAAGATTACAAACACAATTTCAAAAGATGATCGATCTTCAGTGGAACGATAATGTAAAAGCAAGAATTATAGATAAAGAGCAGTTGAATAAATATGTTGAAGATAAAAAAGATGAGAAGATAAGAAGCCAGTATGAGATTTATGATTTTATAAGAAGTCTAAATTAAAATCATTCCCACCGCCATTTTGATGGATTCCATTTCTTTTCTTTTTCGTTTACAAAAATTGGTTCGATAAAATTTTCCAATTTCTCAACTACTTGTTTGAATTCATTATCTGCATCAAGTTTATTTTTTGTGATGAATGAATTCCATTGCACTTGTTTGGTTTTATCGTTTTTAAATTCCTCTTCATAAATAATTTTTCTTTCTCTCAAATCAGTTTCCCTTGTGTTGAAAGTGGTTTCGAACGCTTCTTTCAATGTTTCACTTTTAAAAGACTTGCTACCTCCAATAAAAACTATATCATAAAAGTCTTTCATCCGGCTTGTCTGAAAATTTAGCTTCACTATAGCTTCAAATTTTTCTGCAATTGAAGATTCAAGAGAATAAACCATTAATTTTGGCGAAGGTAAACCGATAAGCGACGGGTAATCCAACTCAACAGGTCCATCAACAATTTTATCACCATAGCCAATATCAATAGAAAGATTTCCAATAATGGTATCCATTTTATAAGGAACCGAAATTCGAATACCATTGTAATCGGTTTCTTCTGTAATGAATTCAGCTTTTATTTTTTCATTATCGAAAGTAATCCCATCCTTTGCATAAATTTTTACTATTTCAGAAATTATGTTTTTACAATCCTCCATTTTATTTGAAACTGTATTACCAAGAAAATCTACATCCCTCGTCGGACGGTACCTTGAAATATTATGTGAGACCAGCAGAAGCGCCCCTTTTAGAATAAGTACATCCCGGTAATGGGAAATTGAAAGCCGGTATAAAAACCTTTCCTGAAAAAATTGTCTCAGCAACGCGTTATAGTCTCTGCTGGTTTCTTTTGAAAGATTCAAAAGTCTATCGCGCATAGAAGCACCAATATTTTTAATTTCTTTATTCATCATGCTACCAGTACCTTTACAAGCGGCATCATAACAGTTTTAACCTGACAAATTTCTGAATACTCTCTTAGTTTTAGCAGGTTTGCATCTTTAAGCTTTAGATAATTTTTTAGCCCCTCATAAGCTATATCTTCTCCCAGTTTATTCCTGTACCTGAACATATCACAAACCGTTTTTTCTTTACTATAGATTCTTATTTCACCATACTTTGTTTTTATATGCTCTATTCCGGGATTATAAAACCTGTCTCTAAAGAAGAAAGGTTTAACAGGCGGGTAATCAATTTTCTTTACTTTTTCTGCGTTAGGGATAGCGTAATAAATCTCAGATGGATTGAACAGTGTTAGTTCATAATAATCCAGAGCTGAAATAAGACAAATCACTGCATTCGGTATAGAATTGCATATGCTTAGAAGACTAACGTTCTTATCCTCAAAAAATCCGTAATCAGCCAGTCTGTATATTCCTGGCTTAACCTTTTCGATTACCCCTTCTTTTACAAGCGCAGCAATATCCCTTGTTTGAAATCCTTTCTCCCGGAGATCTTTCATTCTGGCAAATCCGCCATTGTTTTCTATGTATTTAACTATTTTTTCCATTTTCCTAAAAGAATCATTTTTACTGTCAATAAGATACATTGACAGTAATTAAGATTCAACCCGGTTCTATTAGCAGGTAAAATTTTAGAATCCACCTACAAATCGAACCACTATTTTTTTAGTTATAAATCGTTTTTGCTGCCAATAACAAACATTGGCAGTAAGCTGGAACCAACCTGGTTCAAATGCAAGGCAAACATACTTAATCTGCCTCGAAATCGAACCAGGCAGGAATTCTATAAAAGATTTAAAACCCCATCCCCAAACCGAATGCAAAGGTAGTTCTTTCAGGAGAAGTTGCGATGTAACTTGATATTATAAATGTTCCATCCAGATAATTCAACCACAAACCTGCACCGTAAGAAGGATGCCATTTTTTCGAATCTTCACCAGCAGCCCAGACTCTTCCGGTTTCCACAAATGCATTTAATCCAAATTTACTTCTAAGAATTAAATTTAAGTGAGTAAGAAACATTCTCAATTCTGCTTGCCCAAATAATGCAGCATCGCCTGAGAATCTATCCTGGTTGTAACCTCTAATGCTTTCAATTCCGCCAATAGTTGCCCCTGCATAAAATGGATATTTGCCCCAAGCTCGTTCTCCGCCGGTTCGCAAAGCCAATGTGAGCCACGACATGGAGGGGTGAGTAACAAATCCTCGCAGATCAAAATTAAAATGATAGAATGGTTCAGGAATGTTAAATACATCAGGAAACAATGAACCGGCAAGTGAAATAAAATACCCATTCCCGGGAAATTCTGTATTATCTCTCCCTTCAAATTCCAATCCTAAATGAATTCCTGATGGATTAAGGGTGCCTGTTCCATAATCATCATATCTAAAACCTGTTAGAAGCGTATCACTTACAAGCGAAGATTTTGTTTGAACAAAAGATAAACCAACATTTCCTGTAATCTTATCGTTAAAGTTATAATACATTGTTGGGAACAAAGTTATTAATCTTTGATCAACTCTGTAAAAATCATTTTTTTCCCGATCGATATCAAAAGTAGTTTCATTACCATATCCAAAATATCGGGTTATATATTGTTCTGTTCCACCAATTATCAGATTCAATTTTCCATCTCTAGCTAAAGAATAAAAATCACCCCGATAAGCTACAGTTCCCTTTCCGAAACGTGTTGCATAGCTAACAAACAATTCTTGCTTATATTCTTGCGGTACTTCTCTAAAGTTGTATTTATGCAGCTGCAAACCACCGCCAAATATTAATCCTTGATCAGAGTTAAACCCAATTGTAGGAATAAAAATCCAGTTATGTCCTCTATCAAGTTGCAAAGGTTCATATTTTTCTCCATCGCTATCCGGTTCCGGAACTTCGAAATTATCAAAGACAGTACCTGGAATCTTGGAGACAATAGTATTCTCATTGCTATCATAAAAATATGTTCTTCTTTTAACAGCCGGGAAAGGTGTTATGAAAAGAAAATAACCGTTAACAACTGATTCATTGATAAACTCATCATCTCCTTTTCCTCCTATTACTCTGATTACCGGACCATAATCACATTCGCCGTAAACATAAGCTTTATCGTCACCATCATTCATATGAATTCTTAGATCGATAGTAATCTCATTATCAAATATTTTATGAAACAGCGGATCTCCTTTTTTCTCACCTGTATCTTTATCTCTCTTATAGACTTTAACTTCAGTATTTTTATCATCTATTCTATTTACTACTACATAATCATTTTTAATGCTACAAAAAACATCGGCAAATTTATTTAACCGGTAATAAAAATCATCAGATGCTTCATGTAGTTTACCCCTGCGCGACTTTAACTTTGTCTCAAGTTCTTCTACACATAAATCATAACATTCCGGCGGCAACTTTTTCACAGCACTATCAATAACCTCATCCGTAATTCTATCCTTAATAAATGCTGTAACAGAATCCCAGGTTTGTTTATCCAGTTCAGTTAAAACTCTTCGGTCTAAATGTCTTCCGTTCCATGTCAGATCTTCCATCTGGGGATAATCATAGCCAAAATTATTCAATGCTGGAACCAGGTAAGCAGCTATAAAAGGAAAAATCCCATCATATTTTGAAAATACCTGGTCGCGATCTCGCGGTATCGGATGCCAGCCTTCTCCCTCATCCTCTCTATACTTTGCCCATCTCCACTGATCCATATGTCTGTCCCAATCACCGAGAAGAATATCAATCAATCTCGCTTTTAGAAATGCATTTTGATTAATTTTCTGGTTTCGTTTTTCCTCCAGATAATTCAGGAGTTTATATGAACCTTTAATATCAATAGCTCCATTAAAACCGGGTTCACCATTTTCTCCTTCGCTTGGATGAATTTCTATAAATCCAAGTAATCCGCCGAATTCCTGACGGAACTCACCAAGTTTTTCATCATCAGCAAGGAAAACTAATTTCGGTTTGGCTTCAATCAGACCAACTGCATCGAGAAAAGTAGAGACAACAAATGGAGCCATAGGGTTTGCTGTGCTTATTTGATCTTGTACAATCTCCTCGGCAATTGTTTCCTGCAGATCCGGTGGTAATATTTTAGAAGGATCTTTACTTACTGAACGGAATTTCCATATTTGTCCATTCTTACTTCTAAACCGTAAAGATTTTGTCTGCTGCCCTCCTCCCCTTTTTATCGGGACGATTCCCCCATCAAAATTATTCAGGTCAAGAATTTCAACTTTTACGGGAGTCGTCCATACATCTCTCCAGTGAGCACCAAACCAAAAATTATGAAACCAACCGGCTTCGTATCTTTCCCCTGGAACAACAGTTATAAATTTATCTGTTGCGTCGGTTTGTGAAAACAAAGTTACGGTAATTAAAAAAAAGAGTAAAAATGTATTAAGGATTTTCATTAATCGTGCACGATTATTTTAATTTCTATTTATTATAGTAATGAATCCTTTGCCACCATTTCCTTCATCGGCTAAAATGAGCGAACCATCCGGCAACATGGTAATTCCTTCCGGTTGCTTATGATATTTTTTATCAAGATTAATTGCTGCAAGGATTTTCCCATTTGGAGAAATTTCTATTATTGCTTTAGAATTTGCAGAAATAATAAAGAAGTTTCCACTTGCAACATTTTTTTCAATTCCTGAAGGAGAAAATTCTTTGATATCAAATTTATCTTTTAATTTTTTTGTTGGAATTAAGAATCTCGGTATGCTTTCCAAACTCATCTTTTCCAGGCTAAAAGAATATACAGCTTTTTTACCTTTGTAACCCTTACCCGGTTTATCTTTGCAAGCTAACAACAATGATTTTGTATCTTTATCATAACATAAACCTTCAACATTATTTTCTGCTTTTAGTCCGGTCTTAATCTTTTTATATTCTGTAAAATTTTCAGATGCAAATCCTGGATATTTATAAAGAACACCACTACTTGTAACCAGGAATAATGTATCCTCCGCAACAGCAATCCCTTCAAAATCTTTACTAGCGACCTTATCACCAAGTATAAATTTATTAACCACCTCACCCGATGGCAGTTTAATCTTATAAACTACACCCTCTTCATCGTTATGAGCAATGATGTGGTTATCTTCGGAATATGCCAATCCAGAAATCTCATTAAGCTCTTCCGGAAGCTTAATTTCAATATTATTGTTCTTATTCAAATTATAATTATATAATTCGTAAAAACTTTTATCCTGACAGTTTGATAACATCGATGTTATAAAAACCAGAAAAGTAATATTTGAACTGTATAATTTAAGTTTTTTACTCATTGTTTTTTTAGATTTTTACATTCAATTTTTTAACTATAATAAAATAATCAGGAATACTGATAATAATTGTAATAAGTTTTACAAAAAATAATAGGATTTTGTTTAACCGCATAATTTTTTCTATAAAAACAGACAAAAAAAAACAGTATCCTATTTCAAAATACTGCTTTAATCCAGGTAGAATTCACTTCGTTAACCGGGATGAATTGGAATTTTCTTTAATTAGTAATTAATCCACCAAACTGCCAGCTTACTTTTTTCCAGCTTCAACAACTGCTATTGCAGTCATATTAATTATTTCATCCACTGTAGCACCTCTCTGAAGCACGTGAATAGGTTTCTTCATTCCCATAAGAAGCGGACCAACGAGAGAAGCATTACTTAATCGATCCATCAATTTGTAGGCAATGTTCCCGGAATTGAGATCCGGAAAGATTAATACATTGGCTTTTCCTTTTAACTCACTGAACGGAAATTTTTTCTCACTTATTTCCGGTACAACTGCTGTATCAGCCTGCATTTCACCATCAATCATTAAATCGGGTCTGCGTTGCTTAACCAATTTTGTGGCTTCTTTAACTTTTAATGATTCAGGATAGGGTGCACTGCCAAAGTCACTGAATGAAAGCATAGCAACCCTGGGAACTATATCGAATTCTTTAACCATATTGGCTGCAGATATTGCTATCTCTGCTAATTGTTCTGCAGTAGGATTAACATTCACAGTAGTATCAGCAAAAAAGTATACGTCCTGTTTGGTAAGAACAATATACAAACCGGAAACAACTTTAAAACCTTCTTTTATTCCAACACATTGTAAAGCCGGACTAATTGTATTTGGATAACTGCTGGTAAGCCCACTTATCATAGCATCGGCTTTCCCAAGTTCAACCATCATGGAGCCGTAGTAATTTGATTTCTTCATTAGCGCATAGGAATTTTTAACAGTCGCACCTTTCCTTTCTCTCTTCTTAAAGAAAGCTTTCGCATATTCAGTGCAATCCTTGCTGGTTTCCGGATCAACTATTTCGAATTCACCTTCATCATAACCAAGTCTCTTTATTTCTCCTTTTATTATTTCCTTATTTCCAAGAAGAATTGGATAAGCAATATTATCCTGGTATGCATCGTGGGCAGCGCTTATTATCTTTTCCTCTTCACCTTCAGGATAAACAACTTTCTTTGGCTGCTTCTGTGCTTTGTTAATCATTACCCTTATTACTTCTTTTGATAACCCGAGTTTTTCTTTTAATCTTTCTTCATATTCTGCCCAATCCATATCGGTTATTTTAGCAACCCCGGTATCTAAAGCAGCTTTGGCAACTGCAGGAGCTACATACCAGAGTACGCGAGGATCAAAAGGTTTTGGAATGATGTATTCTTTCCCAAATTCAAAATCTACTCCACCATAAGCTTTAATAACCGTTTCAGGAACTTTTTCTTTTGCTAATTTTGCAAGTGCCAGGGTGGCAGCCATTTTCATTTCTTCGTTTATAGATGTAGCTCTTACATCAAGCGCACCGCGGAAGATAAACGGGAAACCAAGTACGTTGTTAACCTGGTTTGGAAAATCACTTCGCCCGGTTGCCATTATTAAATCGTCGCGAACTTCTGTTGCTTCATCATACATAATTTCCGGATCAGGATTAGCCATAGCAAAAATGATTGGATTATTAGCCATAGCTTTTACCATTTCCTTACTAACCACACCGCAGACCGACAAACCTATAAATACATCTGCACCGTCCATTGCTGCTTCTAAAGAAGGATAACCTTTATCCTGTGCAAATTCCATTTTGTATTTATTCAAATCAGTTCTATCCTTGGTTATACATCCCTTTGAATCAAACATAAAAATATTTTCCTGTTTTACACCTGTACGCATATAAAGCTTACAGCATGAAATTGCTGCTGAACCGGCACCATTTACAACTAACCGTACGTCTTCCATTTTTTTGCCTGCTATTTCGACTGCATTGATTAAAGCAGCACAGGAAATAATTGCAGTCCCATGCTGGTCATCGTGAAAGACGGGTATGTTCATAGTTTCTTTTAATGTTTCTTCAATTTCAAAACATTCAGGTGCTTTAATATCTTCAAGGTTTATCCCGCCGAATGTGGGCTCCAGAACTTGCACAGTCCTTATTATTTCTTTCGGATCCTTGCTGTTAAGTTCAATATCAAACACATCTATATCAGCAAATCTTTTAAATAGAACTCCTTTACCTTCCATTACAGGTTTTCCTGCTTCCGCACCTATATCGCCAAGACCTAAAACAGCAGTTCCGTTTGAAACAACAGCAACCAGGTTTCCTTTTGCAGTATATTTATAAACATCATCAACATTTTTGTTAATTTCCCTGCATGGCTCGGCTACTCCCGGTGTGTATGCTAAGGAAAGATCTCTTGATGTTAAAAAAGGTTTTGTTGCAATAACCTCTATTTTTCCTTTTGGTTCTGATGAGTGATAATCCAATGCTTCTTCTTTTCTGATTTTCATTTTTTACTCCTAAAAGAAATAATTTTTGTATTTTAAATAAATGAATATTTGTTACCGGATTTTTTATAGTATCGATCGTTGAAAAATGCAACAAATTTAGAGGAATTGTATTATGGTGAATAGTAAGAGAAGCTACTAACTTTATTCAATCTTTTATGTTCCGCTCTAAAAGTTTTTTTACTTTCTATGGAACAGAATTTCAAGTTCATTCCTGCTACACTAAAATCAAAAAATCCGGTTATTAAAATTAATCTAAATTTCCGAACTCACCTAAAAATCCGGTTAAAATTTTTATTGTAATAAGATAAGTGATGCACAATTGTTGTTAGCTGTTCTGTTGCTATGACCGGCTAGATTTGGCAGCTTCTTCAATCAGTTTTTGAGATAATTCCTTGCCAAGGAAACGATCGATGAAAAAATGCAAAACGTATAATAATGGTGTGAGAAAAACGGCAATTAAAAATTTATAAATATAGTTAACCACGCCAATTGCCAGTACAAGCGAAAGATCCCACCCTGCTCCCCAGTAAAAAGCGATGAAGAGCACAACAAAACTATCTATAAACTGCGAAACCAATGTAGAACCAGTTGCCCTTAACCAAATTTTTGAGCTTCCTGTAAACCCTCTGAGGTAATGAAATACTTTTACATCAACTAATTGCCCGATAAGGAAAGCTACCAGTGAACCGAAAATAATCCATAAACCCTGCCCAAAAATTACATTAAATGCCTGGTCCATATTCACTGTGCCGGAAGAGGTTGCTCTTTCGATCCAGAAATCTGCGGGTGTAAGTCCTATTGCAAAATAAACCATTAAAAATGCATAAGCGATTAATGCGGCAGCGGTAAATGAGAGAAATCTTACACCACTTCTCCCAAAATATTCGTTTATAATATCTGTCATTATAAAAATTACTGGCCAGAGCAGCACACCGGCAGTTAGATTGAATGAAAGGTTTTCTTCACCAAAAAAGGATAGTTTAATTGGACTTAATCCTAACCATCCTTCCAGTGAAAAGATCTTAACCCCTATGAACTCAGCAAGAATTGCGTTTGCTATAAAGAAAGAACCAAGAATATAAAAAAGAGTTGTGCTTCTATCTTTCATAAAGATTAGATAGTCTGAAAAAACCTTTTGGGCTGAAGTCCATGTGTTTAGCTGTTATTTTAATTCCACGACTTAAAAGTCGTGGCAATTAAAAGTAAATTAATTTCAAATTTACTAAATGAATTGCCCCGTCCTTTAGGGCGGGGACTAATAAATCCAAAGTTATTCCGGGTTTTAACCCAATTTTCGTTTAAGATGAAATAATCTGATTTACCCGTTACTTTTTAATTTATGTAAAAATACATAAAAAAACGGCACCAACTAAATTTAGTTGATGCCGCTCTATTGTGGAGAGAGATGAATAATACTAAAAAGTACTTATCTTTTTCTTCTTCGGTCCGTATTGTTATCCTTCGTTGTCTTTTGTTGTTTCTTTTCGCGCGTCACTTTTTCAGTATTCTTCTTCTTGTTCGTTTTAGTTGTTGTCCTTGTATTATTTCTGTTTACCTTTTTGTCGACCTTCTGC
>JAZGGS010000198.1:0-2560 GCA_036480595.1 Ignavibacteriaceae bacterium | reverse complement strand
AAGACAAGATTATTAACTGAAAAGAATATATTACGACATCGGAAGAGAACGACTCTTACTTTCGTAATGATCGCTTTGACAACTAGCTTTCTTATAGGAATGAGCGTTATGATGGATTCTATAAGCGCAGGGGTGTTTACTACTGTTGATGGCTTTATGGGTGCGGATATTCGAGTATATACATTTAATACTCCCCAAGATTTTGAAGATGGGTTAATAATCCAGACAGGAATAGAAGATGTTATGGGTGTAAGTCATCAAAATGTACAAGTTCAAATAGAAAGTGACTGGATTGGCCATAGCTTACGTGATAGTGAATATAATAGCACTATTACCATAAATGTATTAGACACAGCTAAAGTTAAAAAACATCTGACTACGATTATAAATTCACCTAATACAATGACTCTTGGTGAAATGATGGATGAAATCAAAGATGGTAATAATATTATTATAGATGAAAATTTTGCTGATGATTATAGCATTGAAGTAGGCGAAGAAATATCTGTAAAATTTTCCCTAGGTCTTAGCTATGCAAATTTAACTGCAATTCTTAATGCTAATGATTATAATGCACAAGAAGATACTATTGTAGTAAATATGAGTGTTATAGCAATAATTAGTAGTCTTCAAGGATTTTCATCTCTTGATATCCTTGGCTTTCAAAGCGAAGGTAAAACTTATAACATGTTTATTTCTTGGGAGAGTTATGAGGAAATTGCAAATAAAAACCTACCTGGTGGAGGAACTGATATGGTATTCAGACAATTAACGCAAACTGGGAATCCTATGTTAGATTTGGTTCAGGCTAATTGGTTTAATTTCTCGACTGTTGAAAATATACTTGATGGCATTAACGGAATTGATTACTATACAACAAGAATGGATTATCTTACACTTACATCATTTAACGCCTCAATACTTGACTATACAACCTCGGTCACAGGAATTCATACAAATTCAAGCGGAAAACTAAAATCTGATTCTTATTTTGGAAATAATATTCTTGTTAACAAAAGTTCTGGATTTCCTGGAGAAACAATGGAAGAGCTTCTAAACACTACGCAATATGTATGTGTAGTTGATGAAACATTCATGAAGCTCAATCCTACAATACAAATTGGTGATAATATAACTATTTTTCCACAAGAATTTATATTAGATAACATTTACGCAGGAAATTTTCCATATTTTACGGCAATTGATTTGAATAATTATTCCGCAGTATCAGGTAGTACAGCGGAGTTATTACTCTCTGATGATATATACTTATCAATTGTGAGTAACCAGGAGTGGCTTGCGTTTAATCTTACAACAAGTTTGCTTACGCCAAATATTTATAAGGCTGTCAATGTTACAATTGAAACATCAGTAAATTCCACTGTTGATGAGCTTGATTTGGAAGCATTTAATGTTTACACTAATACATTTGAAAAATTAGGCTCCATAAATAACATTGTTGAAGCAAATAATTCTTTTACTTTCGATTTAAACCACTATTATGTTGATCCAATGAATAATATCAAATTAAGAATAGTAGGTCATAATTCCACCTTTAATAATAACTATAATTTAACAATTGATAGTCTAAAATTTGGAGTAGCTAGATCCGCTTATTCATTAAATACCTCGACATGGCCAAAATTTGAAATCATTGGAATTATAGAAGCACCCACATTATATAATACCGAAAAATACAATTGGTTTGCTGGTTTTGAAACGGGTTATGATATTCGTGGAAATTCAATCTATTTAAATTACGAAAAAACCAGAAATGTTGTATATCCTGATTCTAGAGGATCCAATTATTCTAATGATGTGATAACTTCGGTGTTGGTTCACTGTGATCACCCTGAAAATATATCAACTTATAAAGACTTGTTATTGCAAGATCTTTACATCACGGCAGGGGGAGATTGGTCAATTTTAGATATCAAAAGCTTTTCTCTTGCAATTAGGACAAATGTTTATGACTGGTTTGCTTGGGTGGAAGAAGGAGTAAACGATGAAGATGTTTCAGAAGAATTAATTAATTTCATCCATGATCGAGGTTATCTTGTTCTATTTTCGTTTACCAAATCTTTTGTTATTTCCAGTTTTAGTACTATAATTAATTTAATGAGCTTCATAATGTATGGATTGCTTATCTTTTCTATAATAATAGCCATGATTGGCCTTACTTTACACAGTTTACTTACAACAATGGCACGCAGAAGAGAGATTGGAATGCTGAGGTCCATAGGTCTAAGTAAAAAAGGCGTGATACGATCAATTTCTGGCGAAACATTAATTTTAGCTCTTCTGGGTGTAATTACCGGTATATTTGGGGGGTTAATTCAGGGGTCTCTAATGGTCAACGCGATGCCCACAGGAGGTTTCCTTACGGTTACATGGACGATACCTTGGTTAATGATTTTTAGTGTTGTAGCAATAGTTTTAACTACTGTAATTCTGGGCTCACGATATCCGGCAAAATGGGCAGCAAACCTGAATATAATAGACGCGGTGAGAACACGGTGATTGATTTAAATAAATTTGAAGAGGTTCTAAAGGTGTCAAT
>JAZGGS010000197.1:0-3088 GCA_036480595.1 Ignavibacteriaceae bacterium | reverse complement strand
CCTTCTTAGAATCCTCTAATTGTCTTTTTCATTTGCAGGCGGTGTGCTTGGGTATGTACTATTTTATATATATGCTTCTCCGCAATCAGGGGGAATAGACAAGGGATGCCACACATCGGTTCTACATGACGGACATGTATAATTTGGTGTGTGAGGTGGTTAAGATTTCTGAGAATATGCCGATAATAATGGTTGAAATCACTTATTTTATATCTTATAGCCTGAAAGGAGGAATATAAGGTGGAAAATGATTCTATAGAAAATCTTTCAAATGGATACAGTCCTCAATTTGGTAAGATTGCAGTAGATATGGGATTTATAACTGCGAAACAACTAACAGAGGCAATTGCCGAACAAGCTGAGGATAGTCTTTATAACAGACCTCACAGATTCATAGGATATATATTATATGAAAAAGGTTGGATAACTAATGGACAGGTTGATATTGTTATAGATATATTATTTAAGACGCCTGTCTAGTTTAAAAGGATTATTTCTGAACATTTTTATTAATCTTGTGCGTGCACTATTAGAATACCTTCATTCTCAATTCCCTAACCCGACTGGCTCAAACCCAAAGAAAAGCCTTACTTCCATCAAATCTCACCGAATTGCATAGATAAATTAGTTAAGTGTATTGAAAGGTTTAATAAAGATGAGATAGACGCTGATACTTCTTATAAGATATCAAAGCAGATACTTGTTGATGAATTTGACGACCCTGATGCACCGATGGGTACGTGGGTTCATTGGGTTCTGTACGGTCTATCACCCGACACATTGGAGCTACCTGAAGATGTCCCTGACAAAAAGGAAGTCCTGGGTGGACCTTTATTTCTGCCTGAAAATGGAAAGGTAATAGGCATGTTAAATAGTGCATTTATAAAGGTTACAAAGGAAAACAAGCAAATATCAACCGGGATAAGCTATGCAATACCAATTAACTATATAAAGAAACTTATAGAATCGATTAATGATAAATAAACCGCAAAAAAATATCGATATAGCGTAGTCTACTAAGATTTTTTAGATTAAAATCATAAAATGTGAATTAGTTGATTTAAAAACTTATTTGCTACAACCCCTTTCCTTCCTTCTTAGAATCTTCTAATTTCTTTTCAACTAACTCTATCTCTTTCTCAAGAGATGGTTTTTCCCCCTCATTAACCTTTCCCTCTTTAAACAAGTCTTTTGCCATTTCAATTTCATCTTCTGCCACGTCAATCTCACCACTGCGAATATGAATTCTCGCTTTATTGAGATGAGCGAGAGGGTTATCTGGTTTAAACTCAATCGCCTTTATATAGTTTTTAAGTGCTTCCCCATCATTTCCACTATTTGCATAAGCCGCACCTAAATAGTTGTGAATATAAGAAGCGCTAGCATCATCTGGTGCATTA
This sequence comes from Ignavibacteriaceae bacterium, assembly GCA_036480595.1. Taxonomy (GTDB): domain Bacteria; phylum Bacteroidota; class Ignavibacteria; order Ignavibacteriales; family Ignavibacteriaceae; genus JAZGGS01. The sequence continues at coordinate 1,688 of JAZGGS010000197.1, read as the reverse complement.
GATAATGCTTTTTTTAAAAAGTTAATTGCCTTTTCATATTTTCCATCGAGAAATTCTCCAGTTCCTTTAGAATCCCAATAATTAAAGGAGTATTGGTTTAAAGCCTTTGTTTGGGTAAGATAATAAACAAAATCTTTCAAGTTCTTAATAGTTTCCTCTGGAATTGGAGTAGGTTTATCTATACCCTTTGCTTTTTCAATTTCGCTTACCGTTGCAGTCGAATTAATTATTGAACTATCTTTCTTTAGTTTTGCACGCTTCTCATCTCTTAGAACACCCGGTACATAAAATTTAACTTTGTCTCTAATTTCAAATCCAACAAAATCCCATCTATAATTAACGACACAAATAATAGCTAAAATACCTAATACAGCTACAACAGCTGGTTTTTGCGGTTTGGCTTTAATATACATATATATAATAACTATAAGTATTGTTATGCCAATTAAAGTTAATATAATAGTCGAAACAACTCCTAACCAAACATATATGTCACTCATCATTTTTTCCATGATAATTGCTTGCTCATGAGAAATTAATAATTCTAAGTATAAAAAATGTATATAATATTTCTTATATGTTATATATTATTTTTATTAAAATAAAACGTAAAAATATATAAATAAGATAATATTTTTATTAAAATACATATTCAATTATCTATTGCTTGCTAACAGCTAAAGTGATATATCGCCTGTCTTATGGCGATTATCTACACTGATTTGTTATGTGTAATTAGTTTCATAATTAAAAGTTTCATCAATCTCGTATATTGATTGTAATGTTGGTCTTTAAGGCTAAACGCACTAATCCGGCTTTCAATCGTCTACGGATCAGCAATTACAACTGAAGGTAAAAAAATCAGCAAGAGAATTATATATTTCATTTGAGATATGGAGATAGAATCAACAGACCTGATGGATTGAGTCATTTGACAGTATTAAAGACTTGACCAGCTTTTCTTTTATGTTTGACCCCTACCCCACTGGGATAGTCGTACATAAAATAGGCGCTGGCCCTATTTTTTTAGTGAGTTATTTCAATAAAAGAGCAAAAGTGTCATTATATCATACCATAGACAAGTGCATCTATTCGCTTCGCTAAATTCCTTGTCTTTTTTTGTACAAGCAACTGACCTATTAAACCCTCATAATAAGCTTTATCCTCATGTATTTTTGAAAAATCAAGAGTTACAATTTTGCCAGCGATTTCCACACTACTTCGTATGGGTGTCCTATACTCAGTCCATATAGATGCCTCGTCATCAAGTGATCTTCTCAGTCTGTTAGCAAGATTTCGTGAACTTGTATATTTAGAATTTTTAGCGATTTTATTGAGTAAATTTTTACCAGCCGATAAACCCAGCGCAAATGCCAGTCGGGCAGCCACACTAATACCAGGATATTGATCTCGAACTATCTCATCATCTAATACCTTTTCTAATCTCTCGCGTCCTAATTGCTTGGCCCAATAATGAACTGGACAACCCTGATAAAGAGAGCTTAATAACATACAAGTTGTAGCGGCATCATCAATAGTGATTTTATCCCGATTAATGTAAATTTGAATCAACATGCTTTGCGACGTGTACGCAAGCGGGTTAGTTTTCCAAGCGCGTACCGCTCCAAGCAATTGCTCTTGCACAGATTCATAGGCCTCGGCGGTAATTGGCATGCGATAGGGCAGCT
>JAZGGS010000196.1:0-13082 GCA_036480595.1 Ignavibacteriaceae bacterium | reverse complement strand
GTTCAAATTCTGAAAAGAGTTCAACATTAAGTGAAATATTATGGGTGGAAATTTTCATTAAACTTCAAATGCGGTATCAATTGCATTTTTCACTTCTTCAAGATATTTATTTCTAAGTTTAAATGATTTTGCTGCATCAGTTTTTATTTCAAGTACTTTCAGTTTTTTATTTCCAACTGAACCTTTTATTGAATCATTAAGAACTGCCCGGCTTCTTACCAGTTTGTATTCTATACCGAAGGAAGTGATTATATTTTTCAAATTTAAATTGTGCGGAGTTAAAAAGTATTCTTTCAAAATTGATCTATCATTAGAAACAGGGAGTGATTCAAAAATTCCACCCCCGTTATTATTGATTAAAATTATCGTTAATCCTGCAGAATATTTATTTGCAATTGGCAGCGCATTTAAATCGTGTAAAAATGAAAGATCACCGGTTAGTAAAAACGCCGGTTCTTTAAGCTGTGCAATACCAATCGCAGTTGATGTAATCCCATCGATCCCGCTTGCACCGCGGTTAAAGTAAACTAACAGATCTTTTTTATTACAAGCTGCATAATTATCAAAGTCTCTTATTGGCAAACTGTTACCGATTAAAATGTGAGCTTTGTTTGGCAGTGCTTCAAGAATGTTTTTTATTATTCCCGGTTCGTTTGGAAAAGTTGATTTACCAATAACTTCAGTTTTAATTTTCTCCGCTAAAGCTTCTGCTTTATTGAAATTCTCTGACCAATCAGAATTATTTCTCTTAAGATTTAGTTCAGTTAGATGGTTGATAATTTCAGTAACAAAGTTTTCCGGATTGAATTTTACAACTGCTTTCGATTTTCTTGAAGGATCGAACCAATCGCCAAATTCATTTATCATATAACGCGGAGCATCGCAGTTTTCTAAAAAATTTTCCAGCGCAGAAGATGTTGGTGTCCTTCCGAAATGAAGGATCAATTTTGGTTTATGAGAGATACTAAATTCGCTGCTCCTTAAAAAAGCATGATAGTTTGATAATATTTTTTTATCGTTTTTACTGACTTTAAATCTAAGATGAGAGGATGCATCAGCAATTATGGGATAACCGGTAAGTGAGGAAAGATTTTTTAACTGCTTCCTAACATTAAAGTTGTACTCTATCGGTCCGGCAATAATAATCCCTTTTTTCTCATTTGTTATAACATCAGCAATTTCTTTAAATCTTTTCGTTCTTCTAAGTTTTTCCGAATCGAATTTCTTCTTTGATGGCTTAATTTTTTTTATACCTCTATCGATGTCTTTTATTAATAACGAATCAACTTCATCAGTAAACGAAAAAGGTTCAAGCGGTTTTCTGAACGGAAAATTTAAATGAACTGGTCCTTTATCCTTTATTGTACTGATCTCAACAGCACGTAAAGCCATTTGCTGCAATCGCCTGAGTTTTATTTTTTTAAGTGATGGCAGACCAACATTTCTAAACCAGCGAATATGATTATTGTATAGGTTGTACTGATTGATTGTCTGGTTAGCACCGGTATTTAAAAGCTCGGGTGGTCTGTCGGCAGTACAGATAATTAAAGGTACACGCTGCTGGTAAGCTTCGATGATTGCGGGGTAAAGCTCTGCTGCAGCTGTACCCGATGTGGTTACTACTGCTACGGGGGTTTTAGAAGCTTTTGCAAGTCCAAGTGCAAAAAATGCTGATGATCTTTCATCAATATTTACAAAACATTTAATCTTATCATTTTTTGCTAATGAGAAAGTGAGTGGTGTGCTCCTGGAACCGGGAGATATACAGGCAAATTTTACTCCTGCAGAACTTAGCTGCTTAACAAAAATTTCTGTCCATAAGTTATTTCTATTTATTTTTATCTTTTTCATTAAACAGCATTAATATTGGTTTCAATTTAAGTTGAGTCTCAATAAACTCTTCATCAGGATCTGAATCTTCCATAATACCCGCGCCCGCAAAAGCTGTAATTTCCTTATCCTTTGCCAGCGCTGATCTTATTGTAACTGAAAAATCACAGTTACCGTTAAAATCCAGCCAGCCGATTAATCCGGAATACAAACCCCGGTCATAATCTTCAAGCTGCCGGATATATTCTATCGCATCATTTTTAGGAACTCCGCACACTGCAGGTGTGGGATAGAGAGCTTCAATCAATTCGAAGAGTTTATCTTTTGCTTTAAGTTTGGCGCTTACCTTAGTTATAAGGTGTTGAATGTTATCTAGCTTTTTAATTTCGGGGTTGTCGCTGCTGATAATATTAATTGAATATTCCTTCAACACATTTATAATAAATTCTGAAACATATTTGTGCTCTTTGAGATTTTTTGTGCTTACCATTAGTCCGTTTTCATAATTCATGTCCTCAGGTTGTTGTTTACTTCTTGGTGCCGAACCTGCAACAGCTTCAACCTCAATCTTTCTATTATTAACACTAATAAATTTTTCGGGTGAAACACCAAAGAAGTAAGAATTTTTACTTTTGTTTAAGAAGAGATAACACTCAGAAAATTTTTTCTCTAATTTCTCAAAAATAAAATTCCAATCGGGGTGATTTGATATGGAAAATATTTTTTGCCTGGAAAGGACAAGTTTTTCTAATTGATTCTTCTTAAGAATATCTCTTGTTTTTACAACTAAGCAATTCCAGTTGGTTTTTTCTTCTATAGAATCGTTTAAAACATCTTCATATGTTAACGCAGGTGAATAGTCAATCTTTCCGTTGGAATTTATAATGCTGCTTAGTTTTTCTTTAAAATCTTTTAAAATTATTTCAACCTGTTTTTCATCTTTAAAAATAAAATTGAAAATGCAGAATGACTCTTCTTCACTTCTAAGTAAAATTATTTCCGGAATGTAAAATGCAAGGGGAGGGAAATCAATCCATTTTTCAGAATTCCGTTTTCCATCAAATTTAACCGCAGAGACAATAATTGGAACAAATTTAAGATCAAGATCATTCCAATTATTAATAAAATCATTTTTCCATTTGTTAAAATTTTCTGCTATTGCACTAATGTTTGTTTTACCTTCCGGGATAAGATCGGTTATAGAACCGAGAGCAATATAAGAGTGCTTACCGTTCGGTTGCCTGAAGAAGATCATTTTTGAATAAGAAGATCCCAGGCTGTTAAGTAACTGCATTTGATTTGAAATTTTTAACTTAAATGCATAGCTGAATAAACTAGCTTTCTGCTTATTGCCGGCTGACGAAATAAATTCGGAAAGATTATTTATTGCCGATGTTAAAATGTCCTGCATTAAAAATTCAAATCGTCTTCTATTGTTTCTAAAATTCTTAAGTAACTATCATAGCGTTCCGATGAAACAAGTCCCTTTCCTGCTGCAGCTATAACCTCACAACAAGGTTCGTGATGATGAGTGCAAGTATTAAATTTACATTGATCTGCAAATTCTTCAAACTCAATAAAATAATGTGAAAGATCTTCCTTTTTAATACCGTAGGGATCAATTTCCCTGATACCGGGTGTATCAATTACAAAAGTATTCTTATTTAAAGATATCATTCTGTTTGTGACAGTTGTGTGTATCCCTTTAGATGTGTGCTTGCTGACATTACCAATTTTTAAATTTAAACCTGGAAACATCTTATTCAGAATGGTAGATTTACCAACTCCGGACTGTCCCCAGAACAAAGATTTATTTCCATTTAGTTGAGATTTTATTTTATCAATATTAATATTACTTACAGCACTAGTAAGAAGAAGAGTGTAGCCAATATCGTTGTAAAGTTTCTGCCACTGCTGCGATGAATTATCAATATCCAAATCCAGCTTATTAATTACAATTACAACATCCAGGTTGGAGCTTTCTGCAGATACAAGAAACCTATCGAGAACCCTGTTATTGAAAGCAGGCTCGCTAACACTTGTAACAATAAAAACTTTATCAATATTAGCTGCAATCACCTGTTCTAATCGTTCGCCCCTGTAGCTGGCTCCTTTTGTACGGGGAGCTTTCCTGGAAATATAGTTCCTTCTCTCTTCAATTGAATTTATTACACCGGTTCCATCTTCATTTAAATCATAATCTGCAACATCGCCAACAGCAGCAAAATCTGTAAAGTATAATTTATCTTTTTTAAGATTGAATTCTTTCTTTAATTTTCCACGGATAGTGCAGCGTATAATTTCGTCAGTCTCTTCCGGGAGGACGTAATGGTCTTTGCTTTCTATTTTAGTAATAATGCCTTTAATGATTATCTCGTAAAATACTTCAAATAAGTGTAAAAAAAAGACGCTTAAAAGTTTATTTCAAATATAAGCTATTAGGTGAGAAAATCTGATGGAGAATTTATTGCTTATTCTTATCAGAGAAGGAATTTTAATGAAAAGATTATGACGCAGGAACCATTTATTTATTTTTTTTGAAAAATACCCTGAAGGAAAGTTGTAAGTCAGTTAATCAAAAATAAAAATTATTGCTAATTACAGCCGGGTGGAAATATTCAAAATCACCTTGTGAACATTTATATCCTGGTAAGTTCTCGATTCGTTTACACCGTAGTTGTCGCCAAAATCTTCCCACCACCCAAATGCATAAGCTGCATCAATCTTGAACAAACCGCCAAGTTCAATTCCTGCACCGGTTGTAAAATATTTCTTATCAAACTTAGCCGGATCATTTGCAAAAGGCGATTGAAAATACATCATACCAATTCTTAACCAGATTGGTAAGGATGGGACTTTAACCTCGGCACCAACATTGTAGTTTAAAGTTGCAGTAAACAGATCCTCAATCTCTCTATTTCTCGCTATCCGGTATTCTGTTGTGAAACCCTTTGTAAATTCCATTTCGGTATAATCAATCAATTTGACATCAGCGCTAACTGTTGCCAGCCAAAAATTTGCTGCGGCGCCAAACGAATATTCATACGGTGTTTTAATTTCGTATTTAATTTTATCTACAATTTTAGGATCCAGCTCATAACTGGCGCCAGTTCCAAATTCACTCCAGGAATCAACAAAATAAGTTTCTTTAACAGTGTAAAAGCTAGGGAATTTTATGGTTGCACCGAATTTAATAATATCAATCCAGTTGTATAAGATTCCTACTTTTGCATCCCATCCGGAAAGATCCCATTCAATTATATCGTTGATGTAAAACGATTGAAAATCTCTGGTAGTTGGATCACCGGGAACAAGTTCAACATTTCCGCCGTAATTATCCTGTGTGTCGTCTTCCCAGTAATCACTATCGCTTTTAAAAGTTCCTGTTAAGATGTTAAAAGTACCGCCAAGCATTAAACCTTCAGCAATTTCCATCGAACTTGAAAATGACCAATTACCTAAGCTGCCCTGTTTTCTTATTCTTCCGCTCTGGTTTAACATCCCGTTAATTAATGTAGTGTCTTTAATATACGTTTCAGTTTGCGGATCAATAATTTCAAATGCAAGTCCTAAATCATTTGTAATAGGAATTTCATCATTAACTACGCCGGTAAGTTCCTGGATCATGGAATTATTGCCACCATTGAAGCCGGAAAATTCTAGTGTCCGGTTAAATTCTTTTACCCGGTTATAACCAATTGCAAAAACCCAGCTTCCTTTAACTGTTGGGATAGGATAAACAATACCAAACTGGTTTAAGTTTATCGAGTTTCTTTCAGCTCCTGTTGTAGTATTAAAAAAAGTTGTTTGATTATCAAAGCTATTCAGGTTAAATCCGGCGGCAATTTGCAGTTTATTAATAAATCCTAAACCAGCCGGATTGAACAAAACTCCTGAAAAATCGTTGCTGAGTGCAGTATAACTGTTTCCCAGAGAAAGCGCTCGGGCACCTGTGTACAAACCGGGCTCACTTAAAAGTAGTGCATCGTTATAGTTTTGTGCTTTTAACGGATTAGAAATAAATATCAATCCGGCGGCAATTATAATCTTAAAACAGTTTTTCATTTTCCTCTCCCGCTGTAATTTCTACTTCCTGTATTATTCCTTTTTGAAGATTTATTTTCATCATACGATGAATTATTTTGAGAACTTTCGGAACCTAAATTTATAATCATATCCAATCCACCAGATGAAATAAAGGTGCTAAGTGTTTCAAAAATAGTGTAAAAAATTGAATTATTAATTTCCTGGGTTACTTCTGTTTCTTCATAATATTCGTACTCTTCGTCATAGTAACCTGCAGTAGTTGCTTCATATTCTGAGTATTGCAGATCTTCAGAATTATCTTCATCAAAGTATTCTTCTGTTGTATTGTTTGTATAGGAATCTTCACTTTCATTTACAGTGCCAACAATAGTGTAACAGCCGGGAAGGAAAAAGATCATTATTAAGGATAAAAAAGGGTAACAAACTTTACTCATCTTCTGCTCCCATTATTTCCTCTTCCGCCTTTATTTCTTATTGGTCCAACTACTCCGTCGTCTCTCTTTCTATCACTACCATTATTTTCAGGCTGTCTTGTCTTATATTCCGGCGGGGGAGGTTCAACCGGAGCCGGGAAAGGACAAGGTGGTGGTGGATAATAAACAGGTGGAGGTGCCGGATGTGGATAATAAACAGGTGGTGGATAATAAGTTACTTCATCATTAAGAACATCGCCTTCCACTGAATTATATACAATGGTGTAACAACCGGATGAAAATACTCCAATTAATAAAATTATGAACGCAATTTTAAATTGATTCATAATACTTTATCTCCTTCTACCGCTTGTATTATTAGAACCACGTGTTGTATTACGGGGCGGTGAATTCGTCTTCGGTGTATTATTCCTTGGCGGGGAATAATTCCGTGGCGGATTGTTATTACGCTTTGGCGGTGAATAGGTCTTTTTAGGTGGCGTATTTGTTCGCTTCGGTGGATTGTATTTCTTTTTAGGCGGAGTATTCTTCTTTGGTGGTTTATATGTTTTGTTGGGTGTCTTGTATTTCTTTGGTGGCTTGTTATTTCTGTTCGTTCGTACATGCTTTTTGTCGTTCGTATTTCCTGTATTTCTCCTTACCTGGTTTTTCTTGGTAGTGTTTATTTTGGGTTTATAAGTTTTGTTGGTCCGGGTTCTGTTATCTTTATTACCAAGTGTATATTTTTTTGTGTTATTATTGTCCCTGGTCCCAACCGTCTTCCGGTCAACATTGGTTTTATTTGTGCCCAGGTATTTTTTATCTGTTCTCTTAGTCTGATTTTTCAAACGGGACTTATCTGTAACCGTATTTTTGGTGATATCTGCATTACCAATCTTTTTATCTCTATCAGTGTATTTGTTTTTGGTATTACTAGGTCTATTCTTGTCTGTCACAAGATTTTTGTCAGTCCTTGTAATCTTTGTTCCTTTAAGATCATTATCTGTTAGGGAATGTCTATTCGTCCTCACTTTATTTTTATCTGCTAAATTATCCGTATTTACACGCAAATCTCTTCCCTTAACTAAGGGATCTCTTCCATCGGTAAAGCTGCCACCCGTGATACCGGTTAAAGGATCTCTTCTTGGATCACCATAATTTCTTCCGCTACCCCTGTTTCTAATTCCTGAAATATATTCTGTTCGCGTTTTATAATAAGGATAATTTCCTGAAGAATATCCGTGATAATAGGATGGATAGTAGTAACCAGGATAGTAACTATAATATGATGGATAACAGTAATATGGATAGGGGTAATACCCACCATAACCGCACCACCCGTATGAATATGGCCAGTAGGAATAGTAGTAAGATGAAGCAAATCCAAATCCAAATCCAAAACCAAACGAAACAGAGGGGTAATAATCATAATAGTATCGCCGGTAGGATGGATAACCATAATAATAATTGTCAACTACGTATTCATCGCTTTCTTCATATTCTTCTTCAGAAAAATAACTTGAATCAAGTTCTTCTTCTTCACCTTCATAATAATAATCGTCGTATTCGTAATTCTCGTTTTCTGCAATAAATTGTTCGGGGGGAGTTTCTTCTGTGGCAACTTGTGTGTAGCATCCCGTTAGTGCCGGGATGATTAATAAAGTTAACGCAATTTTTAATATATTAATTTTGTTCATCTCTTTATCCTTGTTATTAATCTTTCTAAAATTAGACAATAATCGAGCCTTTGAAAAGGAGTAAAAAAAGTGTTAAAAATGAGCAGTTTTGGTAAGATAAGTTGATTATTTGTACTGAAATGTAAACTTGCTTGTCTACTTAAGACTACACGATTTGAGCAAAAAGAAGGAATAATCTTTTTCAGGAATAAAATAATTTACTAGAATATACTTTGAATATATTCAATCCTTATTGCCCGGTCGAAAGAATTTTTAGTGCCGGATTTGTTACTTCTAAGATCTCTCAAATCAAAACCTAATGTAAAGCCGTTGCTAATTGTCCATCGTAAGCCAATGTTCAAGTATCCTTTATCTTCACCAAAACCGGGGGAATTGTTATCGTTAAATGCAAAATCGTACTCAATTATGAAAGAAAAATTTGAGCCAAAAGTTTTTTCGGCTCCTACCTTAAGATTTACAAAATTATCACCATCTTCGCTTTCTAAAGAATAATTAACAGATCCATGAAGACTGAGATAACCTATAAAATCAAAATTCTTTCTAACCGCTGCAAATATTCCCGGTGATTTTATTGTATATCTTCCCAACGAATCAAAATATTCTCCTTTACCCTGGGTATCAAATCCGAGTGTAATCGCCGGTAGTAAAATCGCTTCATCAATTATGCGAAGCCGTATATTTATCCCCGGCCACTTATACCAATCTACATTACCTGAACCTATAAAATTCGATCCGCCAAAAGAGATCCCGAAACTTACATTTTCAAAAACTCCTGCTTCAATAGCTGCTATAAGTACACCGTTTGGTAATATATCGGAAGTTACTCCAACAAATCCTTTATGGAGTATACCGGCTGTTGGCATATCTATTAGGTAGCGGTACTCATATTCAGCTTCGTTACCTGCACTTCCCTGCGAAAAGCTGGTGGAGTAAAAGATGCAAATAACTGAAATTGTATTGATGATATATTTCATAAATAATCGTTTGATTTATGAGATAGATAGAACGTATAGACTAAGATAATAATAATTAATAATATTTATACTGATCTGTGTAAAACAAATTCACTTTAGCTTATAAAAAAAAGAGAATTCATTAATCCAAAATATTTTGATGTATGAATTTAGCAACTGCCGGTTTAAATACCTTTACTCTTTAATTTGGATTCATCCCGAATGTTATTCCTTGTTATTCAAGGGGCTTAGTAATATATTTTTATTTTGATTATAGATAGTTATGAAAATATTATTTGCAAATATAATCTTTCTGCTACTGATAACTGCATGTTCAGGTTCAGAAAATACAACACATCGCGATAATGATAATGGCGAGATCGATCAACTTTATAATGCAAAAGAAAAAGCTCTAGATCATTTTATTAACGGCTCTGTTGCTGAAGCAAATGAAGAATTTGCACTAGCGATTGTAGAGTTTACGGAAGCTCTTAATTACGATACAAGCTCAGGAATATTTTATGCACTTGCTAAAAATTATCTTGCGCTTGATAAACTTTCCTCGGCTTTAAAGTTTGCAAACCTTTCTATTAGTTATGATTCAGAAGAGTTGGATTACTACGATCTGCTTGCTGAAATATTTATCCAGGCACGCGAAGTAGATTCAGCTGCTGCTGTGTTGGAAAAAATTATTGATTTAGATCCGGGCAGGATAAATACATATTACCAGCTGGCGCGCATTTATGAAGATTCAAAACCCCTTAAGGCAATTGGTATTTACGAAGACTTAACAAAGCTTATTGGTCCCGATTGGAATGTACTGATTCATATTGCAGAATTATACGAGAAGCTCGATTATAAGGAAGAAGCAGCAAATTCTTTGCAAAAACTTTTGGCAATTGATCCCAGCAATCTTGCACTCCAAAAACTGGTAATTGATTTTTATCAACGCGTAGAAAAATATGATGAAGCACTGGAAATGTTGGATGATATAATCGAGCTTATGCCGGACGACCTGGATGCACGCGAGAAAAAAGCTCAAACATTTATTTTAATGGATGACTGGCAAACTGCTGCAGTAGAATATGGATTTATTTTAGAACAACCCTATGTGCCATTAGAAATTAAAATTAGAATCGGGGCATCATATTTTGCAAAAGCAATTACAGATTCCGCTGTTCTTCCTCTAGCCAAAGAATTATTTGAATCGATTGATAAAGATACATCCGACTGGGAAGTAAAATTATATTTGGGAGCAATTGCAATTAGCCAGAAAGAAGATTCGGCTGCTATTGAATATTTTAAATATGTAACTGAAAATGCACGCTGGAATGGTGAAGCATGGGTTCGTTTAGGAGGTTTGTATTTCGATAACCAAAAATATGAAGAAGCCGAAAAAATAATGATCGAGGCAATCGATCTTTTCCCTCACAACTTTGCAATAAATCTTATACTTGGACTTTCACTTGCACAGCAGGGGAAAAATGCAGAAGCAAAAGATTATCTTAAAAAAGCTACCGAGATAAATTCGGCGGACGTTAACGCTTTATCAGCTTATGGATTTGCATTAAGCCAGCTTAACGAAAACGAAGAAGCAGCTATGTATTTAAAACGTGCTTTGGTAATGGATCCGAATAATATTAATCTTTTAGGACAACTAGGTCTTATCTTAAACAACCTTAAAAATTTTACTGAAAGTGACAGCGTTTACGAAAAAGCATTAGAACTTGAGCCTTCGAGTGCGATCATCAATAATAATTATGCTTACTCTCTTTCTGAAAGAGGATTGCAATTAGAACGTGCGCTGCAAATGGTAACCATCTCTATTGAAGCAGATTCGCTTAACTCTTCTTACCTGGATACCATTGGCTGGATTTATTATATGATGGAAAAATACGAACCGGCAAGAATTTATATTGAAAAAGCAATTGAAGTTGGCGGAGAGAATTCTGTTATGCTTGATCACCTGGGAGATATCTTATATAAAATGGGTGATGAAAACCAGGCAGTGGAAGTTTGGCGTAAGGCGCTGGAACTAGATTCTTCCAATGATTTATTAAAACAAAAAGTGGAGACTGGTGTAATTTGAAAATAGTATTAATTATTATCATTGCCTTCATAAATTTTCTCTTAATTTTTCAGGGATGTATTCCATCAAAACCTTTAGATGAGATTGAACTTCTTCCTTCCGAAAGACTGATAAACAAACTTGAAGTTAACCGCAGGAAAATAAAAAGTTTTGAAGGAGTTGGAACAATTGAAATTGAATCCGATCGTTACGATAACAGTGCCAGCTTTAGAGTTGTTATGCTAAAACCCGATTCAATTTATTTTACAATTATGGGTCCTTTTGGTATTGAATTAGCCCAGGCACTGGTAACTGAAAAAGATTTTATCTTTTACGACGCATTTGAAAATACAGCTTATACCGGCGAGGTGAATGAAAATGCACTCAGGAATATTTTTAAAGTAAATTTATCATTCAACAATTTGATTGATGCTTTTGTCGGCTCAGTAAATTTAACAAATAATTTATACAAACAGCCGAATGATTATGTTGTTGATAATGATAAATACGTGCTTACTTATATTGATCAAACCGAAAACACAACAACTATGTACAAGGTGGATATCAGGGAACTTGGTATAACAAATTACTCATTAAAAGCATCCGATGGCAGCATCGATCTTGAAGGAAGTTATTCAAATTTTGAATTACTTGAGAATGTTGCAGTTCCGTTTAATATTGAAGTTCAGAATAAAGTTGAGAACGAGAAGGTTTTTATAACTTATAAAAATATTATTGCAAATGATAAGGGCATAATAATTGATTTTATTTTACCCGATGATGCAACAGTTATAACATGGTAGTAAAACGTTTATATATCACACTCTTCCTTTTAGTTTCCTTTTTAATACCAATCTTTCCGCAGGTAGAGCGGATTGATGACAAAAAAGAAGAACTAGCAAGAATAAAAGAAGAGATATCGGAACTGGAAAAAGAACTTGAAGGAGAGACTGCTCTTGAAAAAGAATCTGTTAAAGTCCTGGAAAATTATAACAAACAAAGTTTCCTGTTGAACAAAATCATTAACAACATTCGCAGGGAAGAGCAGGATAAACAAGCTCAGATATATAAGAGAAATAGAAGTATTGTATCGATCGAAGCTGAGATAGAAGTCCTTAAAGAAAATTATGCCAGCTACATAGTTTCAATTTATAAAAAGGGTCCGCTTAACGAACTTGAAAGTGTTATAGATTCCGAATCTCTCCAGCAGGCAATTTTAAGAATTCAATATTTAAAGAAGTTTTCTGATAGAAGAGAGATAGACCTGGAAGAGCTTGAAATAAAAAAGGCGGAACTTATAACTGCCAAAGCATTGCTTCAGCAGGAAATAAATGAAAAGAAACTGCTTTCTGAACAGAAGAAAGCTGAAGAAGAAGTTCTTCAAACAAAATTAGTTGAAAGAAAAAATATATTAAATAACGTCCGGCAGGATAAAGCAAAACTGCAGGCAACGCTGGATGCTAAAAAGGAGGCGCAAGCCAGGATAAAAAATATTATTGTTAAACTTATAGAGGAAGAAAAAAAAAGGAAGCAGCAATTAGCTTTGGTTGATGACGCTGATATTATTGAAGAACATTCCTGGATAGAATATGATCTGGGTACAACTTCCTTTTCATCCTTTGCACAGATGAAAGGTGACATGCTCTGGCCTCTTCACGAAGGAAAGATTATTGGAAAGTTCGGTGAAAATAAAAATAGTGTGTTGAATACTATAACTTTAAATTACGGAATTGATATTGAAGCCAAAGGTGATAATAATGTAAGATGTGTTGCAGAAGGTGTTGTATCTGCAATTGATTGGCTGCCCGGTTACGGCAGTGTGATTATTGTTTCGCACAATGAAGATTACAGAACCGTTTATGGTCATCTTGAAGAAATTTTTGTGCAGGAGGGTGACAATATAAATGCAGGAACTGTTTTGGCAAAAATAGGAGAGAGTGTTGACGGGAAAGTTTTGCATTTTGAAATATGGAAAGCAAGGTTAAACCACGATCCTGAACTGTGGCTGGCCAGGAATTAATAATCTTATACACTTATTATTTATTAAAGTGTTTCGCTTAAAAGAGAAACTCAA
>JAZGGS010000195.1:0-5892 GCA_036480595.1 Ignavibacteriaceae bacterium | reverse complement strand
AAACAACAGCTTGAAGCAGAATTATTGTTGCACCACTTGGAATATCAAGATAATATGATATCCAAAGCCCGCCTATGGCACTTAACATTCCAACCGAAACAGAAACAACAGTCATCCTGCTAAAACTTTTACTTAATAATCTTGCGCTTGCTGCCGGTATTACAAGAAATGCTGCTATCAGTACAATGCCAACCAGTTTTAACGAAACAACTACTGTTACAGCAATAAGTATGCTGAGAATATAATCATCAAACAAAACCGGTATTCTGTCAGCCTGTGCAAGTTCCCTGTCAAAAGAAGAATAAGCCCAGCGTTTCCAGTAAGGAAGAAACAGAATTGTAACTAAAACAATACTGGCTGCAAATATTATATCGATGGTAGTAACTGAAAGGATTGATCCGAACAGGTATGTAAATGCATCACTTGAATATTGTTTTCTTAAAAATAAAAATATTATTCCCAGTGCCATCGAAACAGAAAAAAAGATACCGATAGTTGTATCGCTTCCAAGTTCGGTTCGGTTTTTAACCCAGGTAATTCCTATTGCTACAATAATAGTAAAAGGTACTGCTGTCCAGAGCGGTTCCGATTCAAGTAATAAACCTAAAGCCACTCCACCAAAAGCAGCGTGAGCTAAACCGCTTCCTAAAAAACTTAAACCACGCTGAATCACAAACACACCATAGTAACTTGCAAGAAAACCAATAAGCAGACCTGCAATAAGTGCTCTTTGCATAAATGGAAGTGTGAGCAAATCAAACATTATTTTTCTGTCCGGCTTTTATTGAATGATCATGCCCTATATGCCCAAAAGCTCTTCGCAAGGTTTCTTCAACTAGTGATTGTGATGGAGGAGCAAAACTTATTTGCTTTTTGTTTAGCACCAGCACAAAATCGGAATGATGATTTGCTATATGCCAGTCGTGTGTAATCATTAAAATTGTTGCATCAGATTTATGCTGGTACTCTTCCATTAAATTGTAGAGATCTGATTCACCAACCGCATCAATACCTGCGGCTGGTTCATCAAGGATAATAAGCTTAGGATTTTTTACAATACTTCGTGCAATGAAAACCCGCTGAAGTTCTCCGCCTGATAGTTCTGCAATAGGACGTCTGGCTATTCGTTCTGCACCAACAAGCTGCAGGGCATTTTCTGCCTTCATTCTTTCATCTCCACCCAGTTTCCATGGCCATCGTTGTTTTAGTCCTGACAAAACCAACTCAACAGCCATTGCCGGAAAAGTTCTATTCATGGTTTTTATTTGCGGAACATAACTTATTAAGTGCGGATCAACTTTAGCCGGCTCTTTTCCGAAAATAGCAACTTCACCGGCGGAATATTTTTTTAGCCCGAGAAGAACTTTTATAAGTGTAGATTTACCTGCACCATTAGGTCCGATAACTGAAACAAACGAATTAGTGGGAATGTTAAAATTGATATCATCTAAAACTGTATGAGTGCCGTAAGTAACTCTTAAGTTTTTTACTATGATCGATTCATCATTCATCGCAATGCTTTAAAAATTATACTGGTATTGTACATTAAAATTTCATTGTATGAATTTCTTCCCTCAACTCCGCCAACTGGATCTAAAGTGCGAACTTTTATTCCGGTTGATTCGGAAAGCAGGTGAGCCGCATTATCGGGCAATTGAATATGTGTGAAGATGGCTTTAACACCATTTTTAAGCACAATATCTATAAGCACTTTAAGCTCTTTAGGTGTTGGCTCCTTACCGGGAATCGGTTCGATAATTCCTGCAAGTTTAAAATTAAACCTCTTCAAAAAATATTGAAAGAAAGGATGTGATAATATAACTGTTCTCTTGTTAACCTGTTTTAAATTTTTGTTAATCTCTCTATAAATTAATTCAAGTTCAACTGAAAATTCTTCTGCATTAGCTTTATATATTTTGCAGCCATCAGGATCGATGCTGCAAAGCTTAGCAGCCAGTTGAGGGAGCATAATTTTTACAAGTACCGGATCTGTCCAAAAATGCGGATCGAGACCAACATTTCTATTCCTTATTGTGAAGATGTTTAAAAGAGAATCAACCGGCAGCAAACTGAGCAGCTCAATTTTATTAGGATTGTTATATCTAATTGCCCATTCATCCAGGTTTTTTGCACAATAAAAAAGTGCATCTGCTGATTCAATTACTTTTACTTCCGAAGGTGAAATATAAAATGTATGCGGCGATGAACCGGGAGACAGCAAACAAATAACTTTTCCCCACTCTCCAACAACTCTTTGAATAATTTCTTTGAATGGATGGATTGTGGTTACATATTCCGGTTGTGCTGCATTTGTTAACTGGAATAAGAAAACAAGTAAGGATATTTTTTTAACTATATGATGATAACGCATTTGTACTTATCATTTTATTTCCTTTTTATTCTTAATCTCTTTTTTACCTGATGTTTTGAATGATTTAGTTATGAAAATAACTCCTGCAATTATGAAAGGAATACTTAATAACTGACCCATATTAAAAAGCATTCCTGCTTCAAAAGCTGATTGGTTCTCTTTTATAATCTCAATGAAAAACCTAAATGAAAAAAGCATTATAAGGAATAAACCAAACAAGAAACCGGTTCCCAAACTTTTCCTCTTTTTAATGTATGTAAAAAGCAGAACCAGGAATGTTATAAAATATGCTATCGATTCGTACAATTGTGCAGGATGCCTGGGAATATTATCTACACTTGTAAAAATAAATGCCCAGGATGCATCCGTAGGCAAGCCAATAATTTCGGAATTAAAAAGATTCCCCAGCCGGATGAGTGAACCGCCAATTGCAACAACAATTACAACTCTATCCAGCAGCCAGATGAGATTGACATCTTTTAATTTTTTAGAATAAAAATAAAGTGCGAGAACAATTCCTATAGCTGCACCATGACTTGCTAAACCGCCCTTCCATACTTGAAATATTTCTATTGGATTGGAAAGATAAAATCCAGGATTGTAAAAAAGACAGTGCCCGAGGCGTGCGCCAATTACAGTTCCAAAAATTACATAAATGGCAAGCTGTTCAACTTCGTTTTTCGATCTTCCTTCCTGTTTGTAAATCCATGTAATGATAAAATAACCCGTTACAAACGCCATCGCAAAAAGTAATCCGTACCATCTTACAGATATTGGTCCAAGGTTAAATATCTCTGGACTTACATTCCAGATAATCTGAGAAATTATCATATCAATTATCTAACATCATTATGGTATATGTTTGATTTTAGCAGATCAAAGATAACTAAACTTAAGTTTCAATTAAATTGTAATGAATGTAATTGTACAAATCTAGAATTGATTTATTTCTTAAAGCACAAATTCTTTTTAAAATTCAGTTTGAAGTTACTTCTTCTTAAATCTGCCTTTCTTTTTGGACTGGGGAGGATTTTCAGCAAGTTCTATACATTCCTCTAATGTAAACGAAGCTGGATCGCGGTCTTTGGGCAGGCGTATATTTTTTTTGCCTGCTTTAAGGTAAGGTCCCCATCTTCCGTTAAGTATCTGGTAATCAGGATTTTCATCAAATACTTTTATCATTTTTTCGGCATCAGCTTTACGCTTTGCTTCTATTACATCTGTGGCCTCATCTAGGTCAATTGAATAAGGATCATATTCTTTATTAAGCGAGCAAAACTTATTGTTATGTTTTACGTATGGTCCAAATCTTCCAATTGCAACGGTAACTTCAGTATCTTCATAATCACCCAGCGATCTTGGAAGTTTGAAGAGTTCCAGCGCTTCTTCAAGAGTGATGTGCTCAAGTTTTTGTTCTCTTCTAAGTCCCGCATACTTTGGTTTTTCTTCATCATCATCAGGGTTGGTTAACTGGGCTACGGGACCAAAGCGCGCCATTCTTACAGAAACCTGTTTACCTGTTTTTGGATCGGTGCCAAGAATTCTTTCGCCGGAAACCCTTTCAGAATTTTCAATTGTGTGTTCTACTTTATCGTGGAATGGGAAATAAAATTCATCGAGCATTTCGTGGTAATCCATTTCACCACGGGCAATTTCATCCAATTCCTCTTCAATGTGAGCGGTAAACTTGTAATTCATTATTCTTGGAAAATGTTCCACCAAAAAATCATTAACCAGCATAGCAATATCCAGCGGAATAAGTTTACCTTTATCAGCGCCGGTTATTTCAGTTTTTGTTTTATCGGTTATGTTATTCTTTTGCAGCGTTAATATCTTATATTCTCTTTCCGTGCCTGGCTTGTTTTCCTTATGCACATAACCACGCTTCTGGATTGTACTGATTGTAGGGGCATAAGTGGATGGTCGTCCTATTCCAAGCTCTTCAAGTTTTTTAACAAGACCAGCTTCGGCATACCGTGCAGGCGGTCTTGTAAATCTTTCCGTAGCTTTTATCGCATTAAAGTTCAGCTTCATTCCTTTCTTTAGTTCAGGCAGTAATCCATCGGTTCCGTTTTCACCATTCTCTTCATCAGTCGATTCAAGATAAACTTTCAGGAAGCCGTCGAATTTTATCACTTCACCTTTAGCTACAAAATTATTATCAGTAGTAGAGATTTTTATCTTTACAATTGTTCTTTCAATTTTAGCATCACTCATCTGGGAAGCAGTTGCTCTTTTCCAGATTAATTCATACAAAGCTTTTTCATCTTTGGAACCGCTTACTTTCTCTTTACTAAAATCTGTCGGACGTATTGCTTCATGAGCTTCCTGTGCAGCAGCAGATTTTGTTTTAAAATTTTTCCTGCTTGAATATTCTTTACCGTACTCGTTAATAATTTGTTTCTCTGCAGAATCGAGTGCGAGCTGAGATAAATTAACTGAATCTGTACGCATGTACGTAATCTTACCGGATTCATACAACTTCTGAGCAACATGCATAGTTTTGGCTACAGAGTAACGGAGCTTTCTGCTGGCTTCCTGCTGCAATGTTGAAGTTGTGAAGGGCGGGGCAGGGGATTTTTTTACAGGTTTTTTTTCTAAACTTTCTACAACGAATTCAGCGATTTTACACTTTTCTAAAAATTCCTTCGCTTTATCCTCTGTGCTAAAATAATTTGGAACTTCGGCTTTAAACTGAGTCTCGTTTCCTTTTTCATCAACAACAATAAAATCTGCAGTAACTTTAAACCTTGATTGCGAATTGAACGAATCTATTTCTCTTTCGCGTTCTACAATTAACCTTACTGCAACCGATTGAACTCTTCCAGCAGATAAACCTGGTTTTATTTTGCGCCACAAAATTGGTGAAAGTTCAAAACCTACAAGCCGGTCTAATATTCTTCTGGATTGCTGCGAATCAACTAAGTGTATATCAATATTTCTGGGATTTTTTACTGCATCGAGGATTGCAGATTTTGTAATTTCGTGAAAGACAATTCTCTGTATCTTATCAACCGGAATTTTCAAAGCTTCTTTAAGATGCCACGAAATTGCTTCACCTTCGCGGTCTTCATCAGTTGCAAGCCATACGGTTTCTGCCTTATCGGTAAGTTTCTTCAGTTCTCTAACAAGCGATTTCTTTTCATCCGGAACAATGTACTTAGGAGTAAAATTGTTTTTAATATCAATTCCCTTATCTTTTTTCTCAAGATCTCGGATATGCCCGTAACTTGAGGTAACTAAGTAATCTTCTCCTAAAAACTTTTCAATTGTTTTGGCTTTTGCCGGAGATTCAACAATTACAATATTTATGGCCATTCTGTTTCGATAATTTTTGTGAAAAACGCCTGCAAATTAACTTATATTTGAAACAAATATCAAAGGGATTTTTTTAGAACGGATATTTTATTTTTAAGATAGTAATTATTTTGTTAGAAATAGTAATATTCCGCTTCAACGGATTTGGTTTTATTTTATGATGATGAAACGAGCATGTAAAAGTTTTTACACACAAAAAAATG
>JAZGGS010000194.1:0-2631 GCA_036480595.1 Ignavibacteriaceae bacterium | reverse complement strand
CACCTCCATTCATCATTCCATCCTTGAAAACTAAATCGGCACCAGGTCTGCGTGCGCTTAACGTGAAGTCTCTGCTTATTAACTTCAGAGAAGATTCTACTAAAGCCTTGGGGAATTTCACCAGCCTGCTGCTGTCATCTACTTCGGCACCGGCATCCTTTAATATTTTTCGACCTATTGGCGTTTCTACCCGGACACCAATATTTTCAAGGATCTTTAGTGATTCTTCATGAACCCGATGACGTTCTTCATCTGATAAAACTCTGTATAAGGTTCTCATGGCAATATTTCCTTCCTGGCATTTTCCATATGATCATATAAAACCCGTTGTTGTCGTTCAATGAGTTACTGTGGCCAACCGGCGCATGCACAGCGTAATGGCTGGTTCAGTCCATTGTAGTGTGATAAAATTCAACATACATAACAGGCACCTTTCAAATTCAACTTTGTTTTTAGCCTATTATGAGAAGTTGTCGGTAACAATGAAAGTATTTCAGTGAAAAAGGCGAGAAAATCTACTTGTTCTTTGGTAAACCAATCCATAAAAATTTTTGATATAGATTATTTATTGACAATACTTTTACAATTATGAATGCCATCATAATTCTCGTTCCAATAATCCACCAGAAATTTCCACCTACCATAACAAATAACATTGTATCTTCTATTATTGCATGAGCCAATATCAGAAAAATTGTTGTCAGACATGAATCTTTATGAGTAAGTTTATTTTTTTCGGCTAACTGGAATAAAATCCCTGCTCCATATGCAATACCTATAAAGAAACCAACAATCCAAGGTCCAAAAGCATTATCACTAAAACCAATAGCATTTGGAATAAAATTAATTTTTTTCTTTATAATTTTTGCATGTTTCCATAACAAAATCAATTCATAAATTAGAGTGATAATGAACAATACAATGATTATTTGGACTGATGTTGTTGCTAAGCTTTTTATTGTTCCCAGCCATGAGAATTCTGAAGCAACATAAGGGTTTAATATTACACCATTAATATTTTTTGGAAGAAATAAATTCATTATTACACCAGCAATAAAAGCAACTATTATTCTAAAAAAAGCAATTCTTAAAGTTGCCATCTTTAGTTTCATCAATACTGCTGTCTCAACAAATAATGAATGTGCAAGACCTACAGTTACTCCTAAAATAGTGATTTGCCTAAATGTCAAGTCAAATGCTGATAGTGCACCTAATGCTCCAAAAAAATTAACAAAACCAGATAATAGGATTACAACAGTATCTCCTGGTAAACCCATTAGTTGCATTAATGGTGCAAAAAAAGGTACAATAAACTCCAACACGCCGGTTTGCTTTAAGATAATTGCTAATATCGAAAAAGGAATATAAATCTTAATAATCATCCACGATACTTTTATAGAATTCTTCCATGTTTTTTGAAATACGTCTTTGATATTCTTTGGAATTAATTCTTTTTTCTTCTTCTCAATTTCATCAAAAATATTTTCTTTATTCTTCTGCATAATGCTTGATTTAATTCACTCCTTTAATTCACTTCGATTAAATCACAAAAATAATAAACGTGCAGTTCGTCGTTTTGCGCGCACAACGCGAAATAAACATGACAGTGCCATTGATGTCTGACCCGAAAGTTTAATTTTACTCAGAAAATAGTGCGTGATTATGGCGGTTAATAGCAAAAAAGTAAAATCCTCCGCCCGCGAATAAGATTATTTTTTCTTTATCTGGACAGCGCAAGCATAAAATCTAAAATGCCTTAATTTTTTTATGAACGCCCATATAATACCAGCGGCCGGGAAACTCCCGGTATTTCTTATCAAACCGGTTTAAGCTCAATGCTTCTGCAATATCCAGATTTTTATCCTTTTCCAGGATGATGTCGGTAATGATTTCACCAACCGCCTGTGAAATGCAAAATCCGGCAGTGAATCCGCAGGCCAGTATAAGACCATCCACCTCATCTACCTTCCCGAGAATAGGCAGCTCATCCGGCGTTATATCTTGAGTACCCGCCCACTGCCTTTGAATATTTACATGTTCGAATGACGGAAACAGTTGCAACAGGTACTCACTTATGCGCGGAAGAAAATCGAGTGTTGTTTCTATGCTGTAGCTCGACGCCTGTTCCGGAAAGGTTTCTTCTCCGAGCAGGATCTGTCCGCTTTTTGTCTGCCTGCCCCAAGCCTCCGAGATCCCGGGGAAATACTGCAGAGGCATAAGAGGTTCTGTTACCATTGCCTCTTCACCATGGGGTCTTGTCGGAATCTTCAGGCCGGCCGCCATCCTTGCCACATCTGCCGACCAGGCCCCTGCGGCATCAACAACAATATTGGTTTGTATGTCCCCTTTACTGGTTTGTACACCTTTGACCTTTTCGTTTTCAACGATAATGCCTGTAACTTCGGTATCCGTATAAATAGTCGTGCCCAGCCTTCTGGCAGTGTTTGCCAGGGCATGAAGGGTAAGAAATGGATTTGCCGAAGCTCTTAATATAGTCCCGGCATGCAGGTATCCGCCAAACGATTCGTAATTATCAACACCAATATACGGAGCCATCTTCTTGATCTCTTCAGGCTTGAGAAATTCCAGTTTCGTATCAAAATATCTTTCCAGCTCCAGTATCTCTGGTTC
>JAZGGS010000193.1:0-5302 GCA_036480595.1 Ignavibacteriaceae bacterium | reverse complement strand
GTTGGACAGAAGAGCTCTACTGTAGCGCAGGTTGTTGCAAAACTTGCAGAGCAAGGTGCTATGGAATATACAACTGTTATTGTTGCTGCTGCCTGGGAACCTGCACCGCTTCAATTTATTGCACCTTATTCAGGCGCAACCCTTGGTGAATACTATCGCGATAACGGTAAGCACTCGCTTGTAATTTATGATGACCTTTCTAAACAAGCTGCTGCTTACAGGGAACTTTCCCTGCTTCTTAGAAGACCTCCCGGAAGGGAAGCTTTTCCTGGTGACGTTTTCTATTTACACTCAAGGTTGTTGGAAAGAGCTTCAAAATTAAGTGAAGATTTGGGCGGCGGAAGTCTTACCGCTTTACCAATTATCGAAACGCAGCAAGGTGATGTTTCTGCATACATTCCTACTAATGTTATTTCTATTACCGATGGGCAGATATATCTTGAATCGAACCTGTTTAATGCGGGAGTTAGACCTGCAATTAACGTAGGTATTTCTGTTTCAAGAGTTGGTGGTAATGCACAGATTAAAGCGATGAAAAAAGTTGCCGGAACTTTAAAGCTCGATCTTGCACAGTACAGGGAACTGGAAGCTTTTGCAAAATTTGGTTCGGATTTAGATAAAGCCACTTTAAGAACACTTGCAAAAGGCGAAAGGTTAGTTGAACTTTTAAAACAAGGTCAGTACGCCCCTGTTCCTGTAGAAAGAATAGTAGTAAGCATTTACCTTGGTACAAATGGTTTTATGGCTGATGTGCCGGTTGCAGATATTAAAAGATTTGAAAAGGAAATGTTCGAATTTATAGAAGTTAAATACAACGATATTTTTGAATCGATCAAAAAAGAAAAACAATTATCAGCAAAAATTGAAGAGAAACTGAAAAAAGCAGCCGATGAATTTTTAGGAGTATTCAAGAAGAGCACGGATTAATTTACAAGTAATTTATGGCAACGTTAAGAGACATAAAAAGAAGGATCGTCGGTGTAAAGAACACACAGAAAATTACCAGGGCAATGAAAATGGTTTCTGCGGCAAAACTGAGAAGGGCGCAAACCAGGATTATAAATGCCAGACCATATGCTAATAAAATTTCTGAAATGCTTTCTAACCTGGCTACCGAAGAGGATATGGCTACCAATCCGTTCTTTATCGAGAGAGAAGTAAAGAATGTTGCGGTGGTAGTTGTTACTGCTGATAGGGGATTATGCGGTGCATTTAATAACAACATTATTAAAGAAGCTGCCAGGTATATTGATGAAGAATTAAATGCAGAAGGATTAAATGCATTTGTTTATTGTGTGGGTAAGAAAAACGCTGATTATTTTAGCAGAAGAAATTATTACGTGATAGGGAAAGATGTTGGATTATTTTCATCATTGGATTATTCTTCAGCGCTAAAGATTACCGATAACTTAGTTTCTGAATTTAGTAAAAAAACTTATGATAAAGTTGTTATTATTTATAACGAGTTTATCTCAATAATACGGCAGAAAATACAAACACAACAATTTCTTCCTATACCCGTTCTAAGTTCATCGGAAGAAATAAAGGTTCAGCAGCCAAACTATATATTTGAACCCGATTCAGGTTCCATCTTTAATTATCTCATCCCTAAACACCTGAAGGCACAGGTTTGGAGGAGTCTCCTGGAATCGAACGCAGCAGAATTAGGTGCAAGAATGACTGCAATGGATAATGCAACAACAAATGCGCAGGAAATGATTAGAAATCTGAATTTAACATATAACAAAGAACGACAAGCTGCAATTACTAAAGAAATACTAGAGATAGTATCAGGTGCTAATGCCCTTAAGGCTAGCTAATAAGATTTTTCACCGGAATTAATTAATGTTTGAAGATTTATCACTTAAAATAGAGACCGCACTTAATAAGGTACGCGGTCAGGGTAAGTTAACCGAAAAGAATATTTCCGATTCTCTTAGAGAAATACGCCGCATTCTGCTGGATGCTGATGTTAATTATAAGGTGGCAAAAGAGTTCATTGAAAAAGTTTCGGTAAAAGCATTAGGTAAAGAAGTAATTGCTTCTATATCGCCCGGGCAGCTTATAACAAAAATTATTAATGATGAGTTAATTCAACTGCTTGGTGGTGCTCATACAGAAATAAAGTTAAATGCATCTGGAATTACAACTATTATGGTTGTTGGTTTGCAGGGTTCCGGTAAAACTACTTTCTGTGCAAAGCTTGCAAAAAAGCTTAAAAGTAATTCACGAAAATGTTTACTTGTAGCTGCTGATGTTTATCGTCCTGCTGCTATTGAACAGCTAAAACTTCTTGGAGAAAAAATTAATGTTCCGGTTTTTTCTCTTGAAGAAAAAAATGCCAGGAATGTTGCAAAGCAAGCTATTGCCTATGCAAAAGAGCAAAACCTGAATACGATTATTCTTGATACTGCCGGTCGTCTGCACATTGATGATAAAATGATGAACGAAATTGCAGATATAAAAAATATAGTTTCTCCCGAAGAAACACTTTTTGTTGTCGATTCCATGACAGGGCAGGATGCGGTAAATTCTGCACAAGCATTTGATGAAATTGTAAATTTTAATGGTATTGTACTCACAAAATTAGATGGCGATGCAAGGGGAGGAGCAGCTCTTTCCATAAGGTCTGTTGTTGGAAAACCGATTAAATTTGTAAGTAATGGCGAAAAAATAGAGGAAATGGAAGGATTTTATCCTGATAGAATGGCATCGCGTATTCTGGGTAAAGGAGATGTGGTTTCTCTGGTTGAAAAGGCACAAAAAAGCTTCGATGAGAGTGAAGCCGGGGAGTTGGAAGAGAAACTTCGTAAAAATAAATTTGATTTTAATGATTTTCTTAAGCAAATTAAAGTTATTAAGAAAATGGGTTCGTTGTCATCCCTGCTTGGGATGATTCCGGGGCTGGGTAATCAACTGAAAAATGTACAAGTTAGTGACGATGCATTGGTTAAAGTTGAAGCAATAATTAACTCGATGACCAGAGTTGAAAGGCATAGTCCTAAAATATTAAACGGCAACAGGCGTAAAAGAATTGCCCGCGGCAGTGGAACATCAATACAGGATGTTAACCGTTTGATAAAACAGTTTACGGATATGCGGAAGATGATGAGTAGGATGTCTAAAAAAGGATTTTCTAAATCATCATTAAATAATTTAAGATTTAATTGAATAATGAAAAAATCATGGAGGATAATTAATTGGCAGTTAAGCTAAGATTAAGAAGAATGGGAAAGAAAAAGCAGCCCATCTATAAAGTGGTTGCAGCCGATACAAGATCGCCGCGCGACGGTAAATTTCTAGAAGCTGTTGGGCTTTATAATCCTTTAACAGATCCTCATACTATCGAGATAAAGGAAGACAGGGTGCTTTATTGGCTGGATAATGGCGCACAACCTACTAACACTGTTAAAAGTTTATTAAGGCAGTTGGGAATTACCCTTAAGAGAGAACTGGTAAAAAAGGGACTTGATGCAGAAAAGGTTGAAGCCGAAATGGAGAACTGGAGAAAATTAAAAGAAGCCAGTTCTAAAAAGAAAACAGTTAAAAAGAAATCAAAGAAACAAGCAGCTGAAAAAAAACCTGTAGAAACTGTTGTTGAAGAGAAGCCTGCAGAAACTGTTGTTGAAGAGAAGCCTGCAGAAACTGTTGTTGAAGAAAAGCCTGCAGAAACTGTTGTTGAAGAAAAGCCTGCAGAAACTGTTGTTGAAGAGAAGCCTGCAGAAACTGTTGCTGAAGAAAAACCTGCGGAAACAGTTGTTGAAGAAAAGCCTGCAGAAACTGTTGCTGAAGAAAAACCTGCGGAAACAGTTGCTGAAAAGGTAGATTCCACAAAGGAATCTAAGCCGGAGGAAAAGGCGATTACTGAAGAAGATACAACAGAAGTAAAGGGCGCAGCTTCTGAAAAGAATGAAGCAGAAAAAGAATAGATTTTTATCTATCCTTTTAGCTGATTTTTTGTACGTTAATTCTAAATGCTCCCGGCTATAATTTAGGAGGCTCCACAAATGAAAGAATTCATCGAATTCATTGCGAGGCACTTAGTGGATAATCCGGATAGCGTAGAGGTTGATGAAAACGTCCCGGAGGAGAAAAAGATAGTTCTCTCACTAAAGGTTCAATCCGATGATGTGGGAAAGGTTATCGGTAAACAGGGGAAAACTGCTCAGGCAATGCGTACGCTCTTAACAGCTATTGCCGCAAAGGAGGGTAAGCGGGCAATATTGGAAATTTTAGACTAAGCTAACTTAGTATAAATATTGGGCAAAAATTATTATTTAATTGCCAGAATTGTTTCCCTTATTGGGAAAGATGGTTATGTTAAAGTAGAATCGTATTCCGGATTTCAGGAAGGATTTGAAAAATTGCACAAAGTCTATTTAGACTTTTGGGGCGATAAAAAAATCTTTACTGTGGAAAATGTAAAGGAATACAGAAACTCTTATTTAATTAAGTTTTTAAATTTTGATAGCCAGAGAGATTCTCAGGTCTTAATTGGTAAAGAAGTTTTTGTTGATGACAAAGACTTTCTAAAATTACCCGGGGATCATTTTTTTATTTACGATTTGATTGGCAGCAAGGTATTTAAAAACGATAAGCTGATTGGTGAAATAACCGATGTTTTAAAAATGCCTGCAAACGATGTGATGAATATAAAGGGTGATAAAGGAAACGAAATCCTTTTACCCGTTGTTCTTGAAATTATTGAAAGCTTCGATCCAGGGAAAAAGATAATGGTTATTAAGGAAGATTATAATTTAAGCGATGATTAGGATTGATATAATATCTGCAGTTCCTGATCTTTTAGAAAGTCCCCTTAATACCAGCATACTTAAAAGAGCCCGGGAAAAGAAGAAAGTCGAAATAATTGTACACAATTTGCGCGATTATGCCCACGATAAGCATAAGCAGATTGATGATAAACCTTTTGGCGGCGGACCAGGAATGATACTTAAGCCGGAACCATTTTTTGAATGTATAGAAGGGCTGATGGATCAACGTAAATATGATCATATAATATTTACTACACCAAAAGGAAAAATATTCGATCAGAAACAAGCAAACAGATTCTCGCTTGCAAAAAATATTTTAATTATTGCAGGACATTATAAAGAGATTGATGACAGGGTTAGAGAAAAGTTTGCAACAATCGAAATATCAATTGGCAATTTTGTGTTAACAGGTGGCGAGCTTCCTGCGCTAATTATTGTTGATGCAATTGTAAGACTTATACCGGGAGTGCTGAATGACAGTGAAGCGGCTTTAAACGATTCATTCCAGGATGGTGAAATAGTTGAAGCAC
>JAZGGS010000192.1:0-11236 GCA_036480595.1 Ignavibacteriaceae bacterium | reverse complement strand
AGTTGAAGATTCTCAAATTACTCCCGAAGCATCTTTTACCAATGACCTTGGAGCTGATTCTTTGGATATAGTTGAATTGGTTATGGGTTTTGAAAGTACTTTTCAGATTTCTATTCCTGATGAAGATGCTGAAAAAATTGGCACAGTTGGAGACGCTGTTAAATATTTACAGGAAAAAATTGGCTAAGATTCGGGTCAGGGAATTTTACTTTTCTGACCCAGCCATTTTTTTATCTAATTGCTCCAATTAATTTTTTAGAAAAGCTTATGAGTAAACGAAGAGTTGTTATAACAGGAATGGGAGCTATTACTCCTATTGGGATTGGTCTTGAGCACTTCTGGAATGGATTACTTGAAGGTAAAAGTGGTGCTAAACTAATTACACGGTTCGATACAACAAAATTCGAAACAAAATTTGCTTCACAGGTTGATGATTTTAATCCAGAAGATTATTTAGATCGAAAATCTATAAGACGGCTTGATGTTTTTGCTCAATATGCACTTGTATCCTCAATGATGGCCATAGAACATTCGGGCTTGCAGCTGGATAAAATTTCTTTGGATCGCTTTGGTGTTATCTATGGCAGTGGAATTGGTGGAATGCAAACTCTGCAGAATCAGCACTGGATTTTCTTCGAAAGCAAAGACCCTCGCAAAATTAGTCCCTTCTTCGTTCCAATGATGATATCGGATATTGCCGCCGGACAAATTTCAATTAAGTTTGGATTGAAAGGACCCAACTACGCAACTACCTCTGCTTGTGCAACCTCTTCACACGCAATTTCCGATGCTTTCTTTTTAATTCAAAGAGGAAGTGCTGACCTGATGCTCTGCGGTGGATCAGAAGCAGCCATCACCGAAGTTGCCATGGCTGGTTTTAACGCTATGAGGGCATTATCAACCTGGAACGATAGGTACAAAGAAGCTTCCAGACCTTTTGATGCTGACAGGAGCGGTTTTGTTATGGCGGAAGGAGCTGGTACATTGATCCTTGAAGAATATGAACATGCGATGAAAAGGAGTGCAAAAATTTATGCTGAAATTGGCGGAATTGGCTTAACTGCCGATGCTTATCATATTACAGCGCCAGCACCTAATGGAGAAGGTGCAGTTAGATCTATGAGAGAAGCGCTGAGAGATGCTGGAGTAACACCTGAAAAGATTGGGTATATAAATGCTCACGGAACATCTACCCAGCTCAATGATCTGAATGAAACTAAAGCATTCAAAACAGTTTTTGGTGAACATGCTTATGAGATGGTTATATCTTCAACAAAATCGATGACAGGGCACCTGCTTGGAGCTGCCGGCGCCATTGAGGCAATAGCAACCATACTTTCTTTAGAACATAATATAATTCCTCCAACCATCAACTTAACTAATCCCGATCCGGAATGCGATCTCAATTACAGTGCTAATAATGTTACTAAAAAAGAGATTGATTATGCTATTAGCAATACTTTTGGATTTGGCGGACACAATGCTTCAATTCTTTTTAAAAGTTTTAAGGAATAGTTTTGACTGATATTTTTTCCAAACTGTTCAAAAGAGTTAAGTATAAAAACCCATCGGTTGTTGCAGACTGCATAAAAGAAAAGTTTACACCTGAAAAGTTTAGAGAATTGGAAAATATAATTGGAGAGCCGATTATTGATAAAACCCATTTTCTCCAGGCACTGGTACATAGATCATTCCTTGAACAGAATAATGATTTTGAAGCTTCTAATGAGCGGCTGGAGTTTTTAGGTGACGCCATCCTAAATTTGATTGTTGCAGATTATCTTTTTCATAAATTCCCTTACGAAGAAGAGGGATTCCTTACTAAAGTTAGGGCTAAAATTGTTAACCGTAACACTTTAGGTGAAGTTGGAGAAAAACTTAACCTTAGCAGTTTTATTCTTGTAGGAAGAAATTTATCAAAATCCGTAGTTAGCAGTTCCAAATCTATTGTGTCTGACGCCGTTGAAGCATTGATTGGAGCTATCTATTTAGACAGCGGGATGAAAGCATGTACAAGGTTTGTTAATAAATTCCTGGTTGAACCAATCGTGAAAGAAGGTGGATACCTTGTGGATGAAAACTATAAAAGCCAGCTTTTGGAATATGCCCAGGGTCGTAAACTAAAAGTGCCTACCTACCGTGTGGTTAAAGAAGAAGGACCTCAGCACGATAGAATATTTACTGTAGAAGTTCTTGTAGGCAGTAAGATGTTAGGGATAGGTAAAGGGAAAAACAAAAAGAACTCTGAGCAAAATGCGGCTAAATCCGCGTTAAAGGAAATCCGTTCATTAAATATCAATTCTGATTAAATAGAGAAAAATATTCCCACTTCAAAAATAACCTTCCCCGCTAATAAGTTTTGAATAATTAATTAAATTTGACAACTTAGAATTTCACTTTTTGTAAGTGATTCGATTTAATTTAATTGTAGTTTTAATTTAATGAGAGAATAAATGAGAACAAAAATACACTTCGACAAATTTGTTAACAGGCATATAGGTCCACGCAATAAAGATTTAGAACAAATGCGTGCTGAATGCGGTGCAGACAGCATAAATGCACTAATTGACGAAACAATACCGGCTAATATAAGATTAGATAAAGAATTAAAACTTAACCCCGCATTGAGCGAGCATCAGTTTATCAGGCGATTGAAGAAAACCGCTTTAAAAAATAAAGTATTTAAATCATATATCGGGATGGGATACAACCCGGTAATAATTCCTCCGGTTATTCAAAGAAACATATTGGAAAATCCCGGTTGGTACACACAGTACACCCCTTACCAGGCAGAAATTGCACAGGGAAGACTTGAAGCTTTGTTAAATTTTCAAACTCTTATTTCCGATCTAACAGCAATGGATTTAGCTAACGCCTCGCTCCTCGATGAAGGCACAGCTGCTGCGGAAGCAATGTCTATGTTTTATTCACTTCGTCCGCTAAATAAAAAAGAAGCAAATCAATTCTTTGTTTCAGATGAATGCTATCCTCAAACGCTTGATGTATTGAAAACCAGAGCAAAACCATTAGGTATTGAGCTTGTAATTGGAAATCCTCTTACGATTGAATTAACTAACAATATGTTTGGTCTGCTTGTGCAATACCCTGCGGGCAACGGAGAGATAAGGGATTATTCTACTCTTTTTAATAAAGCAGATTCAAAAAATATTTTTAAAACTGTTGCTGCAGATCTACTTAGCTTGTTACTCTTAAAAGCCCCCGGTGAGTTTGGGGCTGATACGGTTGTTGGAAGTTCGCAGCGGTTTGGAATACCTATGGGTTATGGTGGACCTCACGCAGCTTACTTTGCAACCAGAGAAAAATATAAAAGAAATATTCCCGGAAGGATTATCGGAGTTTCGGTTGATGCGCAGGGAAATAAAGCTTACCGGATGGCTTTACAAACCAGGGAGCAGCATATCCGGCGAGATAAAGCAACCAGTAACATATGTACTGCGCAGGTGCTACTTGCAATAATGGCAGGAATGTATGCAGTTTATCATGGACCGAATGGTTTAAAATTTATTGCAGAGCGAATTAGAAATTTTACCTGCATCCTGGATCTTGCATTAAACAAATTAGGTTATAACCAGCTTAATAAATATTATTTCGATACTCTTCTTATTAGAACAGATGAAGCGACTGTTAATAAAATTAAAGATAATTCGCTAAGTAAAATGGTTAATCTCAGATATCTCGATTCTGGTAAAATAGGGATAACCATCAATGAAGCTGCTGAAGCAAGCGATTTAGAAGAACTAATTGGAATATTTGCAGCCGCTGCCGGAAAAACTGTTGATGATAATTTATTAGATCAATTATCTGCTGATGCTGATTCTAAAGATTTTGATTTTATGAAAAGAGAAAGTGATTATTTGACTCATCCTGTTTTTAATTCTTACCATTCTGAAACTGAACTACTTAGGTATATGAAAATACTGGAGAACAGAGATCTTTCGCTTGCACACTCGATGACTCCTCTTGGTTCTTGCACAATGAAATTAAATGCTACAACTGAAATGCTGGGAATTACATGGTCTGAGTTTTGTGATATTCATCCTTTCGCTCCCGAAGACCAGGCAATGGGTTATAAACAAATTTTTGAAGAACTTGAAGCAGATTTCGCAGAAATTACAGGACTAGCTGCAGTATCTCTTCAACCAAACTCAGGTGCACAGGGCGAGTTCACGGGATTGATGGTGATAAGGGAATATCTTAAAAGTAAAGGGGAAGGGGAAAGGAAGATTGTTTTAATTCCTTCATCTGCACACGGAACTAATCCTGCAAGTGCTGTTATGGCAGGGATGCAAGTGGTTGTTGTAAAATGCGATGAAAATGGTAATATCGATATTGATGATCTTAAAGAGAAAGCTGAAACAAACAAGGATAAATTTGCCGCACTTATGATAACATACCCTTCAACTCATGGTGTGTTCGAAGAAAATGTTTTAGATATTTGTGAAACTGTTCACAAGTACGGTGGACAGGTTTATATGGATGGAGCAAATATGAATGCGCAGGTTGGATTAACCAGTCCGGCAATTATCGGTGCAGATGTTTGCCATCTTAATCTTCACAAAACTTTTTGCATTCCTCATGGCGGTGGCGGACCCGGTGTAGGACCAATCGCTGTAGCAGAACATTTAGTACCTTTTTTACCGGGAAATCCAGTTGTTAATATCGGAACAGAAAAATCAATTACAGCAGTATCATCGGCTCCATGGGGAAGTGCAGATATTCTCTTGATTTCATACGCATACATTAAGCTAATGGGTTCAAAGGGATTAACCGATGCATCCAAAGCTGCTATAGTTAGCGCTAATTATATGATGGCAAAACTAAGTTCAGAGTATAAAGTTCTTTACACCGGCGCTAGCGGCAGGGTTGCCCATGAATTGATTTTTGACATGAGAGAATTTAAACAGACTGCTAAAGTTGAAGTAGAAGATATTGCAAAAAGATTAATGGATTATGGATTTCATGCACCAACTGTTTCCTTCCCGGTTGCCGGCACTTTGATGATTGAGCCAACTGAAAGCGAATCGAAAGCAGAAATTGATAGGTATTGCGATGCACTTATTTCTATCCGGAATGAAATTAAGGAGATTGAAAAAGGTAAAGCAGATACCGATGATAATCTACTTAAAAATGCGCCTCACACATTACAGTCTGTTATTACAGATGAATGGAATCATTTATATTCCAGAGAAAAAGCTGCATACCCGCTTTCATACACCAGGGAAAATAAATTCTGGCCGTCTGTAGGCAGGATAGATAGTGCTTACGGTGATAGAAATTTGGTTTGTGTATGTCTTCCAGTAAGTGAGTATGCTGATGAAGCGGCTGAGTAAGTAAATAAAACCGTTCAATAAATCCGGGGGATGGAAATATTTTACTTCTTTCCTGACCATTATTTATAAATAACATTATTCTTTTGGAAAATGTAAATGGCACGGTTGTTATCAATTGAAAATATGTTCAACTTTTACACTGGTAAATGAGCGATTCATTAAAAATATTTTTCTTAATTTTGATAATCTGTCTTCCTGTAAACGCACGGCAGGAAGATACATTGTATTATAGGGGAAATTATTCTGTCTTATTAGATTCTATTAAGATTGCGGGAAATGAAATAACAGAAGAAATTATTATTCTTAGAGAACTTACCTTCGGGATAGGGGACACATTAAACCACGAGCTTGCATCGTTTAACAGGGAAAGGATTTACAGTCTTGATATTTTTAATGAAGTAATACTTAAACCTATTAAAGTTGATGATAAAAATATTTTAATCATTGAAGTTGAGGAAAGCTGGTATATATACCCCCTTCCTTTTGTAAGATTAAAGGATAAGGACTGGGAAAAAATATCGTACGGAATTGCTGTATCGCTTAAAAATTTTCGCGGCAGGAATGAAACTTTAAGAGGTGTTGTTGCATTTGGTTTCGATCCTTCGTTTAGTTTTTCTTATCTAAACCCAAATCTTGTTTATAAACATGACTTATTTCTTCATACTGTGCTAGGATTTAATACTTCAACTAATAAAAGTACCACTGCGGAAGAGCTGCATGGTGAAAGCTTTGAACAAAAAATTTATTTTGGGCGGGTTACTTTCGGAAAGCGATTTGGGTTATACAATCGTTTTGCTTTAAAAACCGGTTATGATTATGTTGAAACTCCTTTTTATATAAAAGGTGTTAATGCTTCTGATAGCAGGATTGACAGGACTGTTATGATTGGCGCTTCTTATACTTACGATACAAGGGATCTTGCCCACTATCCTTCCAGCGGTATATACGCTTTTGTTAATTATGAATTTAAAGGTCTTGGTATTAATAACATTAATTACAGGGTTGGCAATCTTGATTTTAGAGAATATAGAAAATTCTTTAACAAGTTAACAGCTAAATTGCGGTTTGCCATCCGCCACACGGCTGGCAGCACAGTTCCATTTTATGATTATTCTTACCTGGGTTATTCAGAAAGAGTTCGCGGCTATTTTCATAGCAGTAAAAGAGAAGGTAACGATAGAATTATCGGATCTGTTGAATTGAATTACCCTGTAATTGAAGAGACGCGCATAAAACTTTACTTTATCCCACTTCTTCCTAAATCACTTCTTTCTTACAGGGTAGCGCTTATTTCAGAATTGTTTGTAGATACCGGAACTACGCGGCTGCAAGGTGAGACACTCTCGATTAAAAACTTTGATACAGGATATGGCGGCGGATTATCAGTTTTATTCCTTCCATATTTTGTGATGAGATTTGAGTTGGCATTTAATGAGCAAGGTAATTCCGAATGGATATTTGATATTGGAGCATCGTTTTAATTTTTATATTTAGAATTATATCTCGGTCAATTTATTGAATTATGAAAAATTTTCAGCTATCCGAAATAGAATTATATTACACACAACGGAATAATGTTTTTGATGGTTATGTAACTCTTGCTGATGATGAGTTTAAACATTGCTGCAAAGTTATGCGCAACTCCATAGGTGATACTATTTATATTACGGACGGGGAAGGGAATATCTATCAAACTGAGATTGATAAAATTGAAAAGAACAGTTTACACGGAAAAATTTTAGAAACAATTTCATATAAAAATGAACTGAAGAATGTTTTCTTCTGCATTCCGAAATTAAAAAATCCTGACCGCCTAAAATATGCGCTTGAAAAATGTGTTGAGCTTGGTCTAACAAACTTCATTCTTTTCGAATCTAAAAGAACTATTGGCAGGGTAAAAAATATCGAGAGGTTTAACAGGATTCTTCTATCTGCTATGAAACAATCGTTGCATGCATTTTTACCGGTTGTAGAAACTGCAGCGCTAAAATCAATAATAAACAAACCTGGCATAAAAATATTATTCGATCAAAGTTCTGAAAATCAATTGACTTTTAAGAATAACTCTTCTGATACATATTATTTTTTATTCGGACCTGAAGGAGGATTTGAAAGCGGGGAAATTGAAATGATCGATTCATCTAACAGATATGTTCTATCCAATCACCGGCTGCGCAGCGAAACAGCAGTGATCAAGTGTGCTTCATTACTAACAGGAAAATTCTGATTTCAGCTAATCTTTCTCTTCAATTTTTACCAGCGCCCACCACTCATTTTCTATAATATCATATTTCATCTTTTGCCTGTTATCCAGCACTGATTCTATCTGCTGGTTCGTATCATTTGCCAGCTTTTGTTTTTTTCCGTTATTGGAAGATTGATGTGCCGGATTATGAAGTTTTGCAATATCAACAGAATATTTTTGCAGAACCTGTTTTACAAATGTTACCTGCAAATCATTAAGCAAAACTTTATTCTGAAGTTTAGCAACAACAAAAGATATTTCCACATTGTCGAGATTACTGCCTGCATTAATTTGTGCACGGGCAGAAAATGATAACAGGAATAGAGTTAAAAGTGTTATAAAAAAATATAACTGAAATTGAGATTGAACCTCATCTTTCATAGTTATTTCCCCTGGCTTGTTCAAAACTGTTTCCCTGGCAAAACTAAAGTGAATAGGATTGAATGTCAATACCCCGTTTTCATTTCCCTGCGAACACTGAACTATTCTAGTAGACAAGAAAAAAACCTCCTCTTATATCTGTTACGAATTATATTGAAGAATTAACTATATTTTGTACTGTTTAATAAAATCGATCTTAAAGTAAATTGAACTCAGTAGAAAGATCTGCTCAAAATATAATTAATCATTACTCGAAACAGCTCGAGCGCTTAGGTTTTACAATTTCTGTACCACAAAAGGAACAATATTCTTACAACATAATCCTTGAAAAAGAGAACAATAAGGTTAAATTATTGATCTATTTTGGTAAAAAAGGGAATAAATTACAGGTGCAGGGAAATCCTGAAACCTCTGCATTTAAGGAGGTAAATAGTCTTGTTTTTGGGGAACGACTATTTCAGCAAGATGATAAAGAGATTAAAGAGCCGGCAAATTATATCGGTACTGATGAATCAGGCAAAGGTGATTTTTTTGGTCCGTTAGTGGTTGCAGGAGTGCTGGCAGATAAAGTTGCTATCTCGAAATTGAAAGACCTCGGCGTTAGAGATAGTAAAACTATAACTGATATTAATATTAAAAAGCTTGCTTCAAAAATAAAATCATTGCTAAAAAATAAATATGATATTATTCCTTTAAAGCCGGAAAAATATAATGAGCTTCATTCTAAAATGGGTAACGTTAATCTTATAATGGGCTGGGCACATGCAAAAGTAATTGAGAATATTCTTAACTCATTTAATGTAGAAGAAGCCATAAGTGATAAGTTTGGAAATGAAAAAACCATTTTAAATGCTTTGCAGCAAAAAGGAAGACAAATCAAATTACACCAGGTAACAAATGCAGAAAGATTTACTGCGGTTGCTGCAGCTTCTATATTGGCACGCGATGCAGTAATAAAGTGGTTTGAAATAAACAGTAAAAAATTAAGTATTAAAATTCCTAAAGGCGCATCTAAAGAAGTTGAAAACATTGCACGCAAAATCATTGAAAGTTTTGGCAAAGATGCTCTCCCAGGATTAGTGAAAATGCATTTTAAAACATCAAAAAGAATTTAAGATATAGTAATAACAAGGAGCAGTAAATGGCTGGTGACGGAGCAATAAGAAGAATTGGTGTGCTAACGGGCGGAGGGGATTGTCCGGGATTAAACGCAGTTATTAGAGGAGTTACAAAACCCGCACAGGATTATGGAATGACCGTTTATGGTATTGCTGATGGCTTTGAAGGATTTGTTGAAGGGAGAGCAAAGGAACTTCGAAATACTGATGTATCTGGTATACTGGTACAAGGCGGAACGATTCTAGGCTCTTCAAATAAAGGCGATCCGTTTCATTGGTCGGTCGAATCAAATGGGGAAATTGAAATTGTTGATAAATCGGAAGAAGTGCTGCGTAACTATAAAGCGTGGAACCTGGACGCGGTTATTGCAATTGGCGGTGACGGGACGATGCATATCTGTAATCAGCTTAGTGAGATGGGAATGAACATTATAGGTGTTCCAAAAACAATTGATAATGATCTTGATGCAACCGATTTAACATTCGGGCATGACTCAGCAGTTTATGTTGTTACAACAGCTCTTGACAGGTTACACACTACCGCATCTTCTCACCATCGTGTTATTGTAACCGAGGTAATGGGTAGGTATGCGGGATGGATTGCACTTAACGGAGGACTGGCAGGAGGTGCGGATATAATTCTTATCCCGGAGATGCCTTTTTCAGGGGAGAAGGTTTATGATAAAATTCATAAAAGAGAGTTGATGGGGAAAAGGTTCAGTTTAGTATGCGTTGCCGAAGGTGCAAAACCGGCTGGGGGAAAAATGATAAGCAAAGGAACTGATTTTAAAAGAACCGATCCCATCCAGCTTGGAGGTATAGGTAAAGTTGTTGCAGAAAAAATTGAAGAAAATACCGGCAAAGAAACCAGGGTAACAGTACTTGGTCATTTGCAAAGAGGCGGTAGACCAACACCTTTCGATAGAATTCTATCAACTAAATTCGGAGCTTTTGCAATTGATATGGCTTCGA
This sequence comes from Ignavibacteriaceae bacterium, assembly GCA_036480595.1. GTDB lineage: Bacteria > Bacteroidota > Ignavibacteria > Ignavibacteriales > Ignavibacteriaceae > JAZGGS01. Next base: position 1,169 of record JAZGGS010000192.1, on the reverse strand, counting down.
AAAATTGCTTTGGCTGCATGGTTGCATTAAAAGGGACGGAAATTACAAATGTTACAATTAAAGAAGCTATTAAAAAACAAAAACTTGTTCAACCTGATGATCAGGCAGTGATTGCTGCAAGAGCTGTAGGGATAGCATTTTGTGAAGAATAATAAATATTCTTATTGATTTTAGAGTCCTCTTAGCATATATTTGGGTCAGTTTTTTTGAAAACTAACAACGGGGTCGTAGTTCAGTTTGGTTAGAACGCCTGCCTGTCACGCAGGAGGTCGCGAGTTCGAGTCTCGTCGGCCCCGCAACTTTAAGCCGCTATAATGCGGCTTTTTTTATACAAAACATCAGTAGTGCAATGTGGTATGTGTATATAATTTACTCTAACAAGATAGATAAATATTATACCGGTTATACAGATGATTTGGATTGGCGATTAGAGAGACACAATCAAGGATGGGGTAGATACACCAAACGAGGGATTCCTTGGAAATTAGCATATACTGAAAGTTTCAAAAGCAAGTCAGAAGCAATAAAAAGAGAAAAAGAGATAAAAAACAAAAAAAGTAGAAAGTATATCGAAGAGTTAATCAGTCACGCAGGAGGTCGTCCCGACTGATTCCGTTAAACGGTATTGAGTCGGGAAGTCTCGTCGGCCCCGCTTAGTTAATCCCTTGTAATTGAAGAAGTTACAAGGGATTTTTATTTTACCCCAGTTTAAATGATTAGATTGGTTGATGATTCCTTTTGTACATTATCGTTTTTTGGTTTGGATTTCTGTTTCTTTTCTAACTAACGATTAATTTTCGCTATCTAAAAAACTCTCAAGCGTTATATCATCAAGATCTTTCCTGGCAACATTTAAATTAAAATTATTAGTGCTTTTACTTCGCCCACCAAATAGTGCTATTAAAACTAGTCCTAGTAAAATTAAAACAATTTAAAGCAAAAATACAGCTGTTATAAAATCAATCCAGCCATCCAATTTCAATAATCCTTCCCGATATTAATTCGTTTTATAATTCTTTCCCGATTCCCACTATTCTTAAATTCAAAAACAAACCACAATTTCTATTAATTGTACCACTCAATTAGTATAATTAAACCCATCTAAAATCATTTAAAATATTTTCTATGAAAACCCGTTTACTTTACTTTCTGATAGTTATTGTTTTAAC
>JAZGGS010000191.1:0-3337 GCA_036480595.1 Ignavibacteriaceae bacterium | reverse complement strand
CCAAACACAATTTACATAATACATCCCCCCCTCATTTCAATAACGATTTATATATACAAAACTCAGTCCTTCTAATTTAATACCCTTTTGAATTTTTACCAGGAGAGAAATCTCCGCGGGTAAGCTGCGTCTTTACGTTCAGTTTACGCTGATAACTGTTATTGTTAATAAACGAAATTCAATGATAAGGGTACATATATGTATTCAATTAAAAATTCAATTTGGGTATTTCTATTAATACTGTTTGCATTTAATAATTATGCTCAGGTAGATGATCTAGATCAAATGATCGAGCAGGCAATTTTGCTAAGTCCTAAAATAAAAATGCTTAAAGCAAAAAAGGATGCTGCATATAACAGGATAGAACAAAACTCGAATCTTCCCGATCCTCTTCTAACGTTGGGTCTTGTAAATGTGCCAACCAATTCATTTTCTCTAACACAGGATCCAATGACACAAAAGTTTGTGGGATTAAAACAAACATTTCCCTTCCCAGGAAAACTTTCTGCAATTGAGGATGCAGCCGCTATAGATACTTCGATTGTTTATCAAGAAATATGGGATGCAGAAAATGAGATCAGGAAGAATGTTAGCAAAAAATACTATGAACTAAGCTATCTGAGACGAGCTATTTTATTATCCGAAGAAAGCAAAAGGTTGCTTGAAGAAATTTCTGAAGTTGTTGGCGCCAAATATATGGTCTCGTCAGCAAGCCAACAAAATTTGATCAAGGTTCAGCTTGAAATAACTAATATCTTAGAAAAGCTTGAAAATTTAAGGAGTAAAGAGAGATCCGTTGTAGCTGAATTGAATGCCTTCCTTTTAAGAAGCGCTGATGATGAGATAAAAACAGACACATTTGATGACATTGATTTCTTAGAAATCAATATATCTGAACTCGATTCTATTGCAAGAATCTACAGACCGTTCCTGAAAGGTTTGAAACTTGCTGAAGACAAAGCAAGGCTTAAACAATACGTTGCAGAGAAAGAATTCTACCCAAATATAATGGTTGGAGTGCAATATTCATTTAGAGATAAACTTGCTGCAACAGGAGTAGCATTGAATGATCTCTTTTCGGTTGTTCTTGGGTTTTCTGTGCCTCTCAACTATGGTGGAAAAATATCTTCAAAAGTTGAAGAATCAATATCCTTACAGCAATTCTATTCTGAGCAATATTCATTTGCAATTCAAAACCTTAGCGGGAACTTTGGCTCCGCTGTGTCTCAATTAGAATCACTTGAAGAAAGAATAACACTTTTCGAAGAAGGCTTGGTGCCTCAGGCAGAACAGAATTTTAAGTCTGCCCTGGCAAGTTATCAGGTAAACGAAGTTGATTTCATCAATGTAATAGACGCCCAGGATCAGTTATATAAAATTGAGACTAACCTCTATAGATTGAAAGCTGATTATTTAAAGCAAATATCTGATTTGGAATTTTTAATTGGAACGAATTTAACAAAATAATTATTGGAGATATAAGAAGTGAAAAGAAAATATTTGATAATTGGATTTATTGTGTTGGTTGTAATCGCTGTTCCGTTATTCATCTTCGTATTAGATAATAGCGGGAATGGAGATGTTAGTGTTTCTGAGGAAAAGCAATTATACACTTGTGGGATGCATCCTGAGATAATATTGGATGAACCCGGTAATTGCCCGATCTGTGAAATGAAGCTTACACCTATACGAAACAACAATCAAAAAAAATCTGGTGAAAGAAAAATCCTTTACTGGCGTGCACCGATGGATCCAAATGAAATTTATGATGAACCGGGTAAATCCAAAATGGGAATGGACTTAGTACCTGTTTATGAAGATGAGAGCGGTGCATCGGGTATCGTTACTATTGATCCGGAAGTTCAACAGAATATGAATATAAAAACAGAAGTTATTAAAAGAAAAAATCTTTCTTCAAAAGTGATTACAAATGGTGTTCTAACAACCGATGAAACACGAGAATACATTATAACAACACGGGTAAGTGGTTGGGTTGAGAAATTATATGTGAACTATACGGGACAAAGAGTACGAAAGGGAACTAAACTTATGGATATCTATTCACCCGAGTTAGTTGCCGCCCAACAGGAATTTCTTACCTCACTAAGTTATCAAAGCTCGGTTGAGCAATCCGGCATTCAGGAGATAAGTAAAAGTGGGGATGATCTGCTAGAAAATGCCATTAGGAAGTTACAGCTCCTTGATGTGACTGATGAAGAAATAAAACGGTTGAAAGAGACGAGAGAAGTAAGAACATACTTGACACTTTATGCCAAAAGTTCAGGAACCGTTATCCATAAGAACGTGATTGAGGGCGAAAAGATAATGGCTGGAATGCCGCTATTGAAAATAGCAGACCTAAATATTCTTTGGTTAACTGCCGATATTTATGAATATGAACTATCAAAAGTTAAGCTTGGTGCAAAAGCTGAAATAAAATATAATTTCCTGCCTGGTAAAATTTACAAAGGTGAAATAACCTTTATTTATCCAACTCTGGATCCCAAGTCGCGTACTGCAACCATAAGAATTAATATACCTAACTATAAAGATGAGCTTAAGCCATCAATGTTTGCTAATGTTATTATTGAAGGAGAAGATTTAGGGCTTCATCCTCTTGTTCCGGAAAATGCTGTTCTTAGAAGCGGCACAAAGGATGTTGTAATTATTGTTTTGGGACATGGTAAATTCAAACCTCAGGAAGTGCAGTTGGGTAGTTATGCAGATGGATATTACCAGGTACTGGAAGGTCTTCAGGGGGGGAACGTGATAGTAACCTCAGCACAATTCCTAATCGATTCAGAAAGCAACCTTAGAGCCGCTATAAGCCAGTTCCAAAGCGGTGAAAGTGAAACGGAAAAAGTTAAAAGTGAAACTCAAGACGATAAACGAGATACGAAAAATGAAAATCGGGAGACGAAAGACAAAAAATATAATCAATCGTCATCATTAATGCGGGAAGGTATAATTGATGTTGAATCGATTGATGTGAATAAAGATGGAAAACTTTTTGAGTGCCAGATGGATTGGAATGTTCTTTCGGATGAAGAAGGCAGATGCCCGGATTGTAATATGTATCTTAAAGAATTTACAATAGATGAAGTAAAAGCAAATTTAGAAAAGCATGGATTTGAATATAAAAACTAATGGCACACTGATGACACTGATCGAACAGATAATCGCTGATCTGCGTAAATCAGTAATATCTGCGTCATCTGTGTTCTATTAAACCTCAAGGAGAATTTGAATGATAACATCAGATCAAAATAAAGAAGGCTTAATTTCTAAACTTATTGAATGGTCAATTAATAATAAATTCTTAGTAATTATTTTCACT
>JAZGGS010000190.1:0-4694 GCA_036480595.1 Ignavibacteriaceae bacterium | reverse complement strand
CTATCTCCTTTTCCGGTATAGACCTTCATTTTATAAATGGTAAGGAATGTACTTCTACAGGTATAATTTTGCTCGTACTGTTCTTTGCTTTAAGCTTTGTTTCATTATCGAGGAATTGCCTTTTAATATAAGCCAAACCAATATATTCCTTAAGCTTAGCTGAGTTTACGCTTGATGTTACAATCCCTGCTTCATTACCATTTTCATCAACCAGGGTTAGCTGTTCATCATCTATAACCGGTTCAGAAAAAGTAACGCCGGATATTTGCCTTTGAACTTTATCGTATGCATCCAACCGACCAATAACTTCCTGACCAATAAAACATCCTTTGTTAAGATCAACAAAATCAATTAATCCTGCTTCGTGCGGATTATAATTGTCGTTCAATTCATTTGGAGCAATCGGAATTCCCTGCTCTATTCTATAAGAATTATATGAATCCTCGCCAATCAAAGTAAAATCGTAAGCTCCTTTATTTTCTAGCATATAGTCAATCAGCTTTTTACTGTTTTCATAATCGCCCAGAATCCAGAATTTATTCCTTCCCATTTCATCTACAAGTTTAACAAGGAAAAACAAAATATTTTCGGTATGAACAATCCGGAATGTATTCGGCTCAATATCATTAACAATATTTCCGGTAACCAAAGTTATAAACGAATCTGCCTGCGGACCGCAAAGCTCCAACAGACTATATTTAACATTTGCATCATTAACCTGAACATCATCAGTGATTACATATTTTCTCATCCAGCTCATAACTTTGGTTTTATTTTTTCTGCCGCAAACAAGCAACTGGTAATCTTCAAAGTTTAAGAGAACACATAGCCCTATTATTCTACCTTTTTCTGTTGTGAAGACTGTTTTTGTAACACCTTCTTTTCGTAAATCTTTAACTGAGTTTGTAGCGATGCGGTGAAGAAACTCCAGTACATCTTTACCTTTCAGTTCAATCAGACCTAAGTGAGATATATTTCTTAATCCAACACCGCTGTATAGGGCTTCCAGTTCTTTCTCTACATCAGTATATAGTTTTATTAACTTATGATCATTTTTTGTAACCGAAGTATATCCTTTCGATTCGAAATGTTCAACTAGAGTATCTTTATTATTTTTTACTTCAAGCATTTATTCTCCTGGACGGGAATTCCTATTTCTACAAAATTATTATTTAACAGTTATAAATAAAACTGAAATTTTTGTTATCTCCAAACATTTATGCTGCACCACAATAGTGAGGAGTTTATCATCAACGGATAAATCAAAGGTATAAATCCCAGAGCAAGCTCTGGACACAAATTTTCGCAGCAAGCTGCGGGGAATTAACCAATTTATTCTCGTCCGCCGAAGCGGAACATGAAGGCGGATTAAAACTGAAAAGTAAAAATATGAAAATATTTTTAATAAGGGCGGGTTTGTCTTCGGTTCCTGGTATTTACGTAAACGCTCTCTTCCGGCTGCCAGATAAACGCAACAGAGTCACTGGAAAACACCCTGTCTTCAAGGTCATAAAAAATGAATTCGTAATAATCCGGGTATTTATCCATATTAACATTTGCAATTGTTCGTTTAAAATTTATCCCTTCGTAAGTCAACAATAAGTGAGGTTCTTCTCTTAAACCATCAACTAAAAAATAATTGTAATCTATATGACCAATACCTCTTCCGTAGTGGAAATTTACCCTGATGTACTGTGTGTTTTTGAAATTCCACTTCTGTAAACGAAGGTTATTAAATCCACCATGAGAAGGAATAGGCGATTCCCATACAACCTGGAGGTTGCCTGCATTACATTCAAACAAAGTAAGGTAAAAGAAAGCTGTGCCCAGTTCAGTGCTATCAAGATCAATAAAACTCTGATCGTAACCAACAATGTTTTTAGTTTCAATCAACCGTTCACCAGGTCTTGATTTGGCTATAACTGCAAAGAGATACTTTGAATCTTTATTGTATGTTATAACTGCCGGTTTCGGCACATCGAACGTTAGAGTTTTATCGAAGTTAACAAGGTATGAGCCCTCAGGATAAGTCTCCAGTACAAATTCGGTTATTGCCAGCGCATCACAAGGTGTCCTGTTGCCAGCTTGCTCTGTTTGCTGCTCAAGGTTATAACGCTGTATCTTTGCATCTTTTTCCGGAGAGTACGCAACTCTTTCATCACTTCCTGTAGAAACCTGTTCAACTTCTCCCGTATCGGTACAGGATAATAGAAAGATAGCTGAGAAAATGATGAATAGATATTTAACTAAGTTCCTCACAAAATTTTTTGCTAATAAACTAAAACGATGATGAGGCAATAATTATGCCGCAAAACATAAATCTGTTAGGATTTAATTGATATAAAAACCGTAAAAAAGTCAATAAAACTTTTTATATGCAGTAAAGGGAAAAAAAATCTTAAAAATAAATTTTTCAATCTTAGAATAGAACAAAAGTTACTTTGCAAACTCATTTAAGAAATACGCCGAACTTAAAATACCCAGTTGAAAATGATTAAGATCGAAATGTTCGTTTGGCGAATGCAAGTTTTCGCTATTCAATCCCAGACCCATAAGTACAGGCGGTGCTTTTAATTTTTCGGTAAACACAATCACAATTGGAATTGATCCTCCTTCGCGCATAAAAACAGTTTTCTTGCCGAATGCTTTAGACATAGCTTTTGCAGCAGCAATTGTAGATTTATTATTTAAAGAAGAGATCAAAGGATGAGCACCATGTAAATCAGTTACTTTAACCTTTACAGATTTAGGTGCTATACTTTTTATATGCTTTGAAAAAAGTTTTGCTATCTTTTTTGGGTCCTGGTTGGGAACAAGTCTCATACTAATTTTAGCTTTTACTTTTGAAGGGAGAACAGTTTTTGCGCCATCTTTAGTAAAACCTCCTATAATACCGTTGCAATCGAGTGAGGGTCTTGCCCACACTCTTTCCAGGGTAGTATACCCCTCCTCGCCCTGTAAATGAGTAATACCTAACTCCTGTGCAAACTTCCGATCAGAATGTGGAAGCGATTTAAAGTTTGCCCGTTCCTTTTTTGAAAGTTTTACAACATCATCGTAGAAGCCGGGTATTTTTATTTTGCCGTTTTTATCCTGTAGTTTGCTTATCATATTAGCAAAAACATTAATTGGATTTGCCACAGAGCCGCCAAAAGAACCGGAGTGCAGATCCCTATCCGGACCTGTAACTTCAACTTCCATATAACAAAGCCCTCTTAACCCATAAGTAAGAGTAGGCAAACCTGGGGCAAATAAAGCAGTATCCGAAATTAAAACAGTATCACATTTAAGCATCTTTTTATTTTTGTTCACAAACTCATTCAAGCTTGCACTGCCTATCTCTTCTTCACCTTCAATTAAAATTTTAACATTAACCGGAAGTTTACCAACAGTTTTAAAATAAGCTTCGAGGCATTTTATATGAACGTACATCTGCCCTTTGTCATCAGTAGCACCTCTTGCATAAATTTTACCGTTTTTTACGGTTGGCTGGAATGGAGGAGAATCCCATAATTCGATAGGGTCAACTGGCTGAACATCATAATGCCCGTAGATGAGCACGGTTGGTTTGCCGGGAGCCCCAAGCCACTCGCTATAAACAATTGGATGACCTTTGGTGTTGTGTATTTTAACTTTTTTAAGTCCTGCCCTTGTTAACGAATTTTTAACATATTGTGCAGCTTTATTCATTTCTTTTTTATGGTCGGGAAGAGTGCTGATACTGGAAATTCTTAAAAAATCTTTCAGCTCTTCAACATACCGCCCCCTGCTATCATTTATGTAGTTAACAACTTTTTCCAATACTAACTCCTTATATTTATTTTAGTATGTACCTGAAAATGACAGGGATGTAATTATTAAAGTTACTAATTGTTTGGGAATCAAGCTTTACAAGAACATCTTCCGGGGGAATAAAAAATTTTCTCCAGGGATCATCAACCAGGTAGATATTGCCGGCATTATCAAATGTAATAGATTCGATTGAACCCACATAACTAATTTCAGGATATCCAGGAATAGTTGGTTTTAATATCCAATTGGTTGTATGAATAATCTCAAAGTCTTCACTTAATTCAAGCATAAACAATCTTCTATTGTTTCTATCAACTCCCCACAAGTTAAAATAATTATCGGCATACAATCCTCCGATTGTATGAATGCCTAACTCTTTTGTAGTAATTTCTTTGGTAATTGTAAGATTGCTTTTATCAACCACAAAAATGATGGTGCTATCTGCAAATTCCTTTTCATTTACAAATCCTTCCAAACCGAGGTAAAGGTAGTTTGAATCGACAGCTAAGCCCTCGTAACCAATATTCCATTGAGTATATTTATAAAATTCAGATTCCGGTTGAATGTTGAGTTTTTCAATATTTACAATAGTAGTATCGAATAGATCATCATTAATAAAAGAGATTTTATAGATCCCTACAAAATCATTATAATTATCCCCATTGCCCTCAATGGATAAGTAAACATCACCTGTAAATTTATCGTAAGTTATCTCTTCAAAATCAAGTTTTGGAAAATCATTAAAAAACCACTGTACATCTTCACTAAAACTGATTGAAGTAAAATTGAAAGTAGTATCATCAATTATTTTCAACCTGTGGATTTTGCCAATATCATCTGCTAGTAGAAAAAACTTTTCGTTCTCCTTGTTAGATCCGATATAGGTTATACCCGATGTTTGC
>JAZGGS010000189.1:0-10739 GCA_036480595.1 Ignavibacteriaceae bacterium | reverse complement strand
TTGGAATTATTTGTATGATTTTTGGAGATGTTCTATCTGCGTACGGATTATCACCTTATATTTCACTGCTAATAATTACAACTCTTTTGGTAGGAATTGTTTACCTGTTTGGTAAGAAGTTGTAACTGCTAATTATTTCTGTGTGCTTAGCGAGTTCTTTGCGAACTTTGAGAGAAGCCATTTCACGCAAAGATCGCTGAGTATAAAAAGTTTTATCATCAACATTTATCCTCCTCAGTATTATTTGTTGCTTCCATAGAGAATAACTATTTTTTTTATCACATTCAATTAGTTGAAAATTTTTACCAAAATTCAAATCCATTAATTACTAAAGCTAATCCTGTAATTTTTGTTTCCAAAACGTGATCAGCAAAATAATTTGTATTGTAATATCTTACATCAAAATGATCTGCAATATAATAAGCTCTTTTTGCAGTATATGTATGATCTGTTATTGCTACCAAATCTGCTCTTTCTTCAAAATTGATCTCCTCAACTCGATCATCTACCAAACTAACTTCGTGTTCAGGAGGAGTTAATGAAGCAATTACTCCCAAAGCCAACGGCTCCATTCTGCCATCGTTAAGATTGTATTCTTTAATAATATCTCCTATTCCTGGACTTATAAGTAATATTTTCATTTTATTGCCATACTTTTTGTTTAAAATATATTCGGAGTTATTTTTTTTAAGACATACTTTCGATAGTGTAGATTAACAATCAGAGCAAAGATCATCATATATGGTTTTTTCCATAGTGCCGGGTTAAGAATTACTCGTTGGAAAATACTTTTCCACGAAAATATTTTTTTATTTAACCACCAGTACATTTGTGTTAGTATATCCGGGTCAATTAGTTTCGGTTTATGTACGCAGCGACTGCCATCATAAAGTTTCCAATCCTCTGTAACCAGTCTGTTCTCCTTTCGCATTTGATTGTAAAGTTCAGTTTCAGGGATGGGGGTTAGAATATAAAATCTTGGAATAGGTACCCGGTTTCTTTCTATAAAATTCTTTGTTTCTCTAATGCTTTCTTCTGTATCTCCATCAGTACCTACAATCATTTCAGAGCTCACCACTATCCCTGCTTTTGTCAATGTTTTCAGGTTTTTTTCATGCTCTTCCACCTTAAGCCACGATTTATTTAATAAATCCAATCCATTCTGGTTAATGCTTTCTATTCCAAAACTAATTAACTCTCCTCCTGCGGAGACTACCTTCTCGAGAAGTCGTTTGTTTCGCGCTAATTGTAATGAACATTGAGTTGCCCATTTCATTTTAAATGGCTCGATTTCAGTGCAGAGTTTTTCAAAATACTTAGGATTAGATATGATATTGTCATCAATCAGGTAAAACCTTTTAAAACCAAGACTTCTTATTGTTTCAATATCCCGGATAACATCAGTTAGCGGGCGCGGAATGTATTTCCCTTTATACAGGCATGCAATTGAGCAAAATGAGCATTGATACGAACATCCTTTACCCGCCTGAACGGGAAGCATATTACCGATTGGCTTTTCAAGCAGTAATTCATATTCAGGTATTGGAAGATTATTAAGATTGCTTATAGGATGGTCATAAATTTTTTGAAGTTTTCCTCTTTCAAAATCTCTTAACATCTTCAGGAAAGAAATTTCAGCATCTCCAACAACTACAGAATCAGAATGCTTAATTGCTTCATTAACAGCAATCGAGGCCATATAACCGCCTGTGACCACTGTTTTCCCTCGTGAACGAAACTCATCGGCAATCTCCATACTGCGATACATTGCATGTCCCATTGTACCTATAGCCACAAGGTCAACCTCCATTTCAAAATCAACATCGTCAATTACTTCTATTAATACTTTGGCTTCCCAATTGGAGGGCAGCATTGCAGCGAGCAGTGGGAAAGCTAAACCGGGAAGATGAATTCGTTTCTGTTTGCATAGATATTTTCCACCTGTCTGGTATTGAGTAGGCTGTATGAATACTATCTTTGGCATATTAATTTTTCTTTCCGAAGATCAGGATGATATCCTGATGCTTCCTTAATCTTCATTTGATATTGGCGGCGAACTCTCCAGCTTCCCATAATTATTTTTATTAACATTTTAACAGAAATGTTCAATAAATATTTCTTTAATACCCACGATTGAAAAAGTACTTTTCCATAGAGCCGTAAAAGTTCTTTGTAATATTCAGCAACACTCAACTTTGATGGTGAGATAGAAATATGAGCTAAATCCCACTTAGCGTAATCATCCGGTTCAATTAACAACTGATCTTTAGATACCGTAAAATCGGTTCCGGGCAGAGGTGTTAAGGGTTGAAGATTGACATAGTGAATTTTCAGTTTCTTTAGGATGATCTCCAGCGCTCGAAATTGTTCCTTGTCCCAATCAGGAGATAAAATAACTGTGGCATAACAATCAACTTCCAGTTTGTTTAAGATTTCCATTGCCTTATAGTTGGTATCTACATCAATATTTTTTGTGAATAATTCAAGTTCTTCTTCAAAAAAAGATTCAAATCCTACAATGACAGTTTTCAAGCCATTATCGCGAAAGCGAGCAATCAGCTCGGGATTATTTACTATGAAGTCAGCCCTGCCGTATATAAGGTACTTTTTCTTAATATTTCTTTTCTTTAACTGGTTTAAAAAATCCTCTACATACTTTCTATCGGCAAGAAAATCATCATCAACAATGTAGATCTCTTCTTCATTTATAGTTTTAAGTTCCCTTATCACATCTTTAATATCTCTCTGCCAATATTGTTCTTCAGTTATCTTTCGGCAAAAACAAAAATTACATTTGAAGGGACAACCAAAGGTTGCTTTAATCAGTGCAACCTTATCATGAAAGATGTAAAAGTATTGGTCACGGTATTTAGAAGTTAAACTTCTATTGGGATGCACATAGTTAAAATCTATTAAGGGTAAATTTTCTTTACCTAAATTTTGTCCTGATTTTAGTACACCGGCAGGCAGCTCATTACCGTATTCAATATGATCAAGAATTTTGGGAAAGACCGTTACTGCATTCCTTACAACTCTATAATCAATTGCAGGGTAATTGAAATCATCCGGACATACCTCACAATGAACACCACCTACAATTGTAATTATTAGCCGGTTAAAAATTTTTGCAGCTTTACACATTTTTTTGATTGTCCCGACGTTTGTTATATAACCGGTAATGCATAAAATATCGGGTTTATGGACTGATAGAAAGTGCTCAATTGTTCCTTTTTCTATTATCATATCAACAATTACTGCAGAATCATTTTTTCTTATGGTGGCTCCAAGGATTTCCAATTCCAGTGGTTCAACAATCATCACATGCTGTAAACCTATGGTATCCTTTTCCGGTCTCGGTCTGATTAATAATAACTTCATAACGCATTCCTGAAAACATGAGGTTTGGGAATAGTATTCCTGTATTCGAGCAGTTTTTTTGAAGTGCGCAGCAGGATATTAATCATAACACTATGGTCTGCAATCATGTACTTAGGTTGGCTTTCTCCACCAAGCCGCATTTTAGGAATTTCAGCAGTCTGCCCCAGGTCAATTTGTTGCACACCTGAATTTATTCCCTCAAAAATTATTTCGATTAATAATCTGTGATAAGTTCCCAGTTTTTCATTCATTGAGTAATTCAGACCGCCAAAGAAAAAATACGACTCACCGTCAGCAGTCAAAGTGATGAACCAACCAGCAAGTATACCATTTGCTGTTGCAGTAGTCAGTTTAAATTCGTTTGGTAAATATTTGAAGAAACGGTAATCTAATTGTTCTAATTTCGCATTACTTTGCTCATAAACCCGGATATACTGATGATACATTTCTATACTAAATTTACTGCAGGAGCTTTGTGTAAATTGTAAAGCGCTGGATTTTTTATGGATCAGATCCAGCCGACGGCGGTAATCTGCTCTCAGCGATTTCAAATAATCAGCGGTGGAAGAGAAATAATTATTAAACTTAATTGCTGGCAGAGTATATCCGGCAAACATATTGTGCGGTACACCTTCAGGGGAATCGATGTTTAATGCAAGCTTTAAACCTCTTTCCTGTGAGCAGATATATTCAAAGAGCTTTACTGTTCTGTTTGGTTTGCCCACAAGGCCTGCAGAAGAAACTGAACAGGGAATTCCTATTATTTGCATAGTTACGGGCAATCTCATTTTATAGTAAGTGAATAAATTAAGGCGAATGGTGTAAACCACAGCTCCCGCAATTAATTTATCCTGATCGTAAGCTACATAATACCGTTGATTGCAGTGATTCCTGTTTTGACAGTACAGCAGGAACTTCTTGCGCTGGAAATAGCAATCTGCCAGAACATCCCACTCATCCGGCAGAGCTAATGCATTATCTAATTTGTAAATATTCACTTCCAAAGATCTCCTTCGAAAACTGCAAACTTCCGGTAGGGCTCTACTTCTTTAAGGAAAAACCTTTTCATAAAGCGCTTCATCATAGAAATGCTTTCGATATTTTCTTCAAAAATAAATCCACACTCGCAAAAATCGATTTTGGATTTCTCAATAAATTGAACAGCATGCTGCAGCATAGCAATATTAACAGATGTTCTTCTGTATTTAGGTAAGATGCCTATCTCGGCAAACCGGAAGGCGTTTATATTTGCTCCGGCTTTGTATTTTATTACATCAATAACATTTAAATCTCTTATTCCTCTTACAAGCTGGTTAAAATCGGGGTACCATAAAAAGAAACCGATCGGTTCACCATTGTGTTCAGCAAAAACCAGGTTTTCATTTTTTAGCAGATGACGAAAAGGATAAAATAATTCAAGGTCTTCTTCAATACTTCTATTTGCCCAATAGGGATGCTGCAGAAAGCATTGGTTATTCAGGGATGTATAAATTTCAATTTCTTTTTTAATATATTTTTTATTCATGTTCCGGGTTTTTACACCTCTTATTAAGCATTTAATGTTATTTCGGTTAAACCATTTTGTATATTCAATCATTGGAAATCTGAAAGTTACCATTACTTTTTTATGTAAGTTTTTAAAATATTCCGGGTAGTAGCTTTGAGAATAAGGAAGACCGAAAATTGGTTCTTCATCGAAATGGTTGATGAGAAAACCAGCACCGTAATTTAAATGACCGTTCAAACCGACAATAATTTTAGGCACTTCTTTAAAATGAATATGCGCCTCTTCTTTTATCAAGCTCCAGATTCCATTTAATCCAGGATGAGCTTCAAAAAATGATACCTGTAAAAAATCAGGAAGTTTTTTATCGTGAATAAGTGCGAAGCGTGCAACAAGATCATTCCCATCTTCAACAACAAAGAAATTTACCTTTGAATGTTTGTGAAAAACTGTAGGACCGATAAGCAGCAACTTCTCAATGCTTCCTTCCGTTCCACGATAGTAAGGATTATCTTTATAGACTTCTTTTCCGAAGTCTGAAAAAACTTTAAGTCCTTCTTTGCCTTCTAATTTTGTTACTTTCATAAGAATTTCTCCTCTGCTGCTGAAAAGCCCAAAAAATGAGTATAAGCTGCAGCACAATACGATCCTGCATTACCAAATATTACCCAATCACCAATTTCGGTTTTTGGAACACTTGCATTCTTAATGAAATAGTCCCTGGAATAAGTAGAACACCCATAAACATTGCTCATAACAGTTGCACCATTTGCTAAAGCTCCATCCCTAATAATTGCAACCGGGTGAATTGCTTGTTCAGGATAAAAGAGTGGGCGGGGGAATTGAGTGGTTGAAGCATTTATACCAATTAACTGCTTATCTTTTCTAATTTTTACATCTGTAACCAAACTAGCAAAGTATCCTGCTTCTGCACCAATAATCCTCCCTGGTTCAAGCAGCAAGCATAATTTTCTGCCTGACTTAGCAGCTACGTCCTTCATCATCGTATTTAGTTTCTTTCCGTATTGCTCTATATCAAAAGGGAAACTTCCGTTATAATTAATTCCAAATCCGCCACCCAGATCGATGTGACTTAAATTTGGAAACAATTTGCTAAAGCTTAGCAGCGATTGGTAGCAGGCAAAAAAGTAATCATAATTCAGTATATCTGTTCCGACATACAAGTGTAATCCAATTATATTTTTATTTCCTTTCTGATTACTGATTTCTTCCGGAGAAAAACCCAACCTGCTTTCTTCACCTATAAAATATGAGGCAAGCGTTTTTATTGGAGTTACCATTCTACCAAGGTTACACCTTATACCAACCGGCTTACCGGGGAATAAAGTCTGCCATTGCTCCAATTGACCGGGCGAATCAAGATAAACTACAACACCGGCATCATGAGCTAATTTCATAGTATCATTGCATAATGCTGAAGCAGTAAAAATTATTTCTTTCTCCTTAAATCCTATTTCACTTACTAATTTCAAATGATCCGGTGAATTAACGAAAACTCCCATCCCTTCATCGCGTATAATTTTTAAGAACTCCGGGTTGCTGTTTGCCATTGTTGCAAAGTGAATTGATTTTGGAGTATAAGGAATAGAAATAAATCTTTTGCAATAATCCCTGATTTTTTCAGTATCATACACATAAACCGGTGCACTATCGTTATTAAAGTGCCGGCTTATATACGAAAGAACTTTTTTTGATATTTTCATTTTAATCACCTGCCTGGTTTAATCTTTTTTTAGATAAAGAGTCAAGTATTAACGGGAGAAAAAGAAGCGTAGCTAAAAAACACCATCCTACACCTATGAATGTTACAATGCCAAGTGAAGATATTCCCGGGTGAGTGTAAAATGAGAGACAACCAAAACCTATCATACTTGTTAACGATGTTAGGAAGACAGCGGGTCCAACTTTATAGATTGCTTTTGCAGAACCACCCTCAGGATTTTTTCGGAATGTATGAATTATATGCAGACCGTCATCAATACCAATCCCCAGGATAATCGGCAAACTGATCAGGTTGTATAAACTAACTTTTATATTTAGTAACGAAAGTGTAGAAAGTGTAAATATAATTCCAAAACTTAATGGCACTAATGTAAGAATGGCGGATTTGAAAGTCTTTTGAATTACTCTAAGAACTAAGATTATTATAATCAGGGAGACTATAATCATAATAATTACATCACTAAGTATCTTTTGTGACATGTGCCAGGAAATTCGGGGAAGTCCCACAGCACCGGGAGCGATTTCGTTAAACAACAGTTCTAATGATTCAATATTATCTTTTTTCCAGGTGTCATTTTTAGGATATATGTACTGTATAAATTCACCCGGCTGTGAAGTTTGAAAAATGTAGCGTAGTGCTGCCAGCTGATTTTCAATCCTTAACGAATTGTTTTTAATTAACTGATGATTTCTATCAATAAAGGACTGAACCCACTCACGATTAAAATTATTTAAGTTATCAATTGTCGAATTGTCCAATGAGTATATAACACGGCTAAGCATCAGCGCGCTCTCTTTTAACGAAATTTCCGTTACAGAATCTGAATTAACGAATTGTAAAAGATTCTGAATTTCTGAAAAGTTGGACTTTAATAAGTTGAGATTGCTAATATCAAATTCAGTTACTTTGATTAGTTGAGATTCTTTAACTATCTCTTCGATAATGTTTTTATTTTTCTGCAGTTTCTCATTGGTCGGTATGAAATCACTCACCGACAAAACATAACCAATTTTATCCGAGCTCATCAATTTCTTCTTTATTTCATAGGCGTTATCAATTCCACTAACTCTGTGTATGAAAACATCTGAAGCGAAACCAAATTTTTGAATTATTTCATTCTTTAATTCGTATGATGACAACCCGCCGGTTTGAAGCTTTGCATAGTTGTATTCATATTTCAGTTCCGGTAATAACCATAAGCAGCAACAAAACAATACTGGGGTAAGTAGCAAAATCTTTTTTTTGTGAGGAAGTAAAAACTCTACAAGATGAAATAGTTTTCTTCTTAGAGATGTATAAACAATCGAATCATCAATTTCCTTTAAGAAAATTGGCATCAGAAGAAGTATGAGCACGGCTGTTAAAATTATACCTGTAAAGCTCATGAAACCGAATTCGTTTATGCTCTTTACATTTAGTATTAAAAGTGAAGAGAATGCAGCTGCTGTGGTAAATGCGCCGGCAAGAACAGGTGTGGCTGTTGACTTGCAGTAACTTGAAATATCAAAACTTTTTTCGTTTCTAAACTCTACCTTACTAATTTTATAGTTCATCCAGTGAATACTGAAATCTATTCCGAGCCCGATTAATACTAACCCCATTATCATTGTTACCGTATTTAATTCACCGAATAATATCTGGTTTAATGCTAAAATCCAGATTATTGTAATGCTTAATATTCCAATGGAAGCTGCCACAAACTTCCATTCTCTATAAAAAAATATCAGCATAGCAGCAACAAGGATTAAAGCCCAAATAGTCATTTTTTCACCAGAGGTTGTAATGCTTCTCATCTCGTCGCGGGCTGATATTGGATAACCGGTGAGCTTAATCTCTGTACTTGAAAATTTTTTCAAAATATTATTTCTAATTAACTCTAGAGAATTTGCAACTTCATCAATGTTATCAATAGTACCTTCAGAAATGTCAGTTCCAATTAAAATGAGTAATGATTTATTATCAATTGAACGAATCCGGTTTCCTATTTTAAAAATCATATTTTCGATCAATTGATCTGTTGAAGTGTGAGATCCGTTTTCCAATACATTTACGAACGCGGCTAAAAAATTATTCCTGCTTCCTAGCAAGTTTGCTGCTACCGCTGAGTTATTAGGTGAGGTTAAAAGAAGCTTGAGTTTCGCTTTTACTAATTCTGTTAGCTGATCAATATTTATATTTTTAATTACTTCAAGATGCTGCAGTAGTTGATATCTTTGTAATGAATAGATTGAAGCGGCTGAATCAGCTAAACTAATCCGTCCATCGAAGGTAAAACGAGTCCACGGTTGTTTTAATACTTCCGAAGATAATTCATCCGATGCTTTTTCTTTATCCGTACCTTCTATTACAGCATAGATAACTGAACCTCTCATCGGGTCTTCTACTAATTTTAAATACTCATTTACAAGCGTATCTGTGTGGGGAAGCGCGTTCGTCCATTTTGGATTTACTTTTAGCTGCAAAAGTGAGGAGAAAAAAAACACCGTCAAACCAAGAACAAAAACCAGAACAAAGGCTGGTTTTTTTATTATACTTTTTAATAGTAATTCCAGGGCAAATTTTATATATGATATTAATCTTTCCAACTTATTACCGGGTTTTGATTGAAACTTTTTTCAGCCATTCTTTTATTATTAATTGCTTCAATTACACTGTGAACTTAGATTTTATAAACATCGAAGTTGTCATGGAATTGTCATGGTTTTGTAAAATAAATATCATCTCTTTTTTAAGGAGAATGATCTGTTTCTCTTATATCAAAACCGGAGAAGGAACAAAAAGGTAGGAATTAGCTTGAAAAGGCTACTTTTTCACGCTGCAAATCATATTAAGAAATGTAAAGAAAAATATTAAGCATCAAAAAAGCGGTATCTATTTTTGGTACACTTTGGTGTGCAATTTTGTTTGAATTTATTAATGTTTGATAATAATAGAAGTAGAGCCGGAGCCAACTCCTCATTGGCTCCAGCTCAATTTAATCCCCTAATAACCCCACTTGTGGTATTTACTACTAGAAACCTGCTAAAAAATCAATCTCGTTGATTATAAAAGCTTATATCCTACTGCAAAAGAATAAAAGTGCTTAATACAATTGAAACAGATAGTAAAAGCCAAATAAATATTTTGACTAGCATAATTCACACCCTCATTTGAATTTAAAAACTATGTTAAGCAACTTTAATTTCCCCCGGTAAGGAGGGGTTGCAGGTTAAAACCTCAACCCCTCCCCCAAAACTTTTGTAATTATTTTAGTTCCAATAAACATATTTTAATGTAATGTTACCTATTAACATTGTAACAAAAGCTTGCACTATTGTATCAATTTTTAAGAAAAGGGTTGAATTTGGAGTGATTCGTAAGAATATTTTACAAAAGAAGATTTTCCCGATCTATCGGGTGAAGATTATAGCAGAAGTCTCAATCAGATATTAGGACTCTATTTATCCTAAATTGTAACTAATAATTTATTTTAATAAAATCATCTTCTTTGTTTCAACAAAATTTCCCGCCCTCAATTGGTAGAAATAAATTCCACTCGTTAGATTAGCTCCATCGAATTCTACCTCATAACTTCCAGCTTCGCCTGTGGCAGATTCTTCGTTTACAAGAGTTGCAATTTTTCTTCCTAAAACATCATATACTTTTAATGTTATTAACCTTTCCCTCTGTCCCTCTCCTTGGTAAGGAGAGGGATTTAAGGGTGAGGTTGGAATTGTAAATCTGATTGTTGTAGTTGGATTAAACGGGTTGGGGTAGTTCTGTTCTAAAGAAAATTCCGTTGGCACTTCATTTTTTGTTTTAACATTTGTAATAATATCCGGAATGTAAGCTGTGGCTTCGTTACCCCATATAATTCCTCCGCCCGGAGTACAGAGAGTTCTTATTTTATAAGTATTAATATTATTTTGAAAAACCGTACTATCCATAAATGTAAAAATGTTTTCATCTACAGTAGCCAAAACATAGTAACTAAATCAAGTAAATCATCATTTAATTATTGCTGAAATAGTTTTTTATAAGCTCAGTTTTTTGCTTGCCAACAACTTCTGCTAATTCCTGATGACCGGATTTTTTAATTGCTGCAACGCTTCCAAGCACTTTTAACAACTTCTG
>JAZGGS010000188.1:0-2106 GCA_036480595.1 Ignavibacteriaceae bacterium | reverse complement strand
ACGAGAGTCCAATAATCAACATGCTCAGCATTAAAAAATACAATGAATATGGTTGTTTATTTTTGGATTCGTTTGCCATTATCTCTAATTATTATACATGAATTAAATTTTAGTGGTTGTGATATTTTATAATCATTTGAATATTTTAATTAAATATTAAACCAGGGTGTCACCCAAATATATTTTACATTTAAAGTTAGATTAAGAATAATTTTTATTGGTAAGCCAATCATCGTAAGAAATAAGAAAGTTAGAATTATATAACGAGTCATTCCAAGTTTTATTAAAAATTCGCTATTTCGTTTTTTCCAGTAATAATAGGGCAAAATCATCCCCAAGCCAAAATAGAGTAACATTACAAATCCACCTAACAAAAAACCTGATAATGAACGTGAATGAATTCCGATTAGCTGCGTTAGGTCAACATTATATTGAAATACAATCCGATTATGATCCCATTCCTCCCAGGGCCAAAACCATAGCCACCCGGGGCCACGAACAAAAACACCGATGGCAATTAGGAATATCCAGAGAATTAGAAAACCAAAACAATAAATTATTATTGAATATTTTCTTTCTGAAAAAGTATAGTATCCACTCCCCTTGGGATTAATGTCCAAATATGGTATCGCCATCAGCCCGAAAATAATTAATCCCGGTAATACTACACCGGCAATCCACGGATCAAAATATACTAACATCTCCTGCAAGCCAAGAAAATACCATGGTGCTTTAGCTGGATTAGGTGTAAGTGTGGGATTAGAGTGCTCCTCAATCGGTGCATCAAGAACAACCGACCATATTATTAGACCAACTATTACAACCATTGTTACCAACATTTCTATACGAACAAGTGAGTGCCATACTTCAACTTTTTTATCGTCTTCACCTTCAACCGGTTTACCCTCTCTTTTTCTACTGTCATTTTCAAATGATTGATGAAATGCCCACCAGGTATAAAAAATAACAAGCAATAGCATTATTACTATTGCAACATTATCAGGTTCAGAAATTATTTTAAGGAAATTTTCCATGTTGTAATTATGATTTTTTTGTTATGGTATTTTCAGGTCCGGATATTCCGCCATCTTTTCTAATTCGCCAGAAATGAACAAACATAAATACTATTGCGATTAATGGAATTCCAACGCAATGCCATATATACGCCCTCAAGAGGGCGTTCTCTCCTACCGAAGTTCCACCAATAAGGAAAAAACGTACATCATTATATATAGATATTCCAAGCTCGGCACTAAAAGGGCCTTCGTAACCAATAAATGGTGTAGCGCCTCCCATATTGGTCCCTACAGTTATTGCCCAAAAGCCAAGCTGATCCCAGGGGAGTAAGTAACCGGTAAAACTAAGCAGCAGAGTCAATACTAATAGAACGACTCCAATAACCCAATTGAACTGACGTGGAGATTTATATGAGCCGGTCATAAAAACTCTGAACATATGAATCATCACTGTGATTACCATTAAATGCCCTGCCCACCGGTGAATGTTTCTTAAGAAGAGTCCAAAAGGCACCTGGTATTCCAAATCTTTTACATCCCAGTAGGCTGTGTCTGCAGACGGGTGATAATAAAACATAAGTAAAACACCAGAGATAGTTAGGATTATGAACAAAAGAAAAGTTATACCTCCCATTCCCCAAGTAAATTTATATTTTACAGCCCCCTCACGAATTTTAACGGGATGCAGGTGAAGAAATACATTCCCAAATATAGCTAAGGCACGATTTCTCGGTGTATCTTTGTAAGCCCTCCGAAAAATTGATTTATATATTTGTGATTTTTTTAGTTGTTCGAACTTTTTTTTCATCACTCTTTCTCTAACTGATTCATATTTATTTCAACTATACCCGCGCGCTTTTATCAGCTGTTTACTATAATCACTATAAGAGCCATCCTGTTTGATCATTGAAATGGCTTCCCACGGACAGTCAATTGCACATAGATTACAACCCGTACAAATTTCGCCATCTATTTCGGCAATACCATTAAAGTCGAGATCAGATTCTGCAATTGTAATACAATCTACCGGGCAAACCTGAACACAAACCTCACATCCTGTGCAACAAATAATATCAACAATTGCCTTTGG
>JAZGGS010000187.1:0-4993 GCA_036480595.1 Ignavibacteriaceae bacterium | reverse complement strand
ATAAAGTTGATAATCTTGATTATTCATCAGCAATTATTGGAGTAATTTTTGCATATCCGGATGAAGGAATACCGCAGGAAGTAACAATGAAATGGGATTTGTTTAATGATCGCACGAAGCAAGTTCCATCAACTGCGACTGATCCTGCAGGACCTATGAAATATATACTTCAACCTGATGATAGTGTGCTTGTATGGAAAAATTTTCTAAAGAAATATAAACTGCCCACAATCTCAGAAATTAAAGTAACTAAGGCTTCGTTTGCATTACCTTTCCTTTCGGTTTTAATTCTTATCGCTCTAATTATTTTAATTATAAAACATGGATTACAAATAAAAAGCTGGGATAAGAAAACAAAACTTAATGGAATATTTTTTATAATTTTAATTTTTCTAACTTTTCCGATAAAACTCGATATTGAAATTCCTTTTATGGAAAAAGAGAGTTTCTCAAATCCTGAAGCAACGATTCTAATCGATCAAATTCTAAAAAACACTTACCGTGCGTTCGATTTCAGGAATGAAAGTGATATCTACGATAAGCTGGCTGTTAGCAGCGAAGGTGATTTATTAGCCGATATATATTTGCAAACCAAAAAAGGAATGGTTTTGGAAAACCAGGGCGGAATTAGGGTTAAGGTAAATACAATTAATATTGTGGATGTTGAAGAAGTGGCATCTGAAAACGAAGGTATAGCTTACAAATGTTTATGGCAGGTTAAAGGAACGATTGGTCATTGGGGGCACATTCACCAGAGAACCAATCAATATCACGCTGTGTTAAATGTAAAACCAGTTAATGGCGTCTGGAAATTAAATGCGCTTGATATTATTGAAGAAAAAAGATTGTAACTGATGATTCATATAGACCACCTAAAATACAGTTATCCAAACTCTGATTTTCATTTGAATGTAGAAAAACTTTCGATTAATGATAAACAAAAAACCGCTGTCATCGGGCCAAGTGGGTTTGGTAAAACAACAATGTTAAATCTTATTGCGGGCATACTTGTTCCCGATGGTGGTAATGTTACTGTAAATGAAAAAATAGTAAGCAGCTATTCAGAAAAAGAAAGACGAGACTACAGAATCTCCGAGATTGGTTTTGTCTTCCAGGATTTCAAATTGCTTGAGTATTTAACTGTGCTAGATAACATTCTTCTCCCCTTTCGTATTAATGCAATAGTACAACTGAGTAAGGATGTAAAATCAAATGCGGTTAAACTGGCAAGTGAAATGGGTATAGATGATAAACTTAATAAGTATCCCCTAAAACTTTCTCATGGTGAAAGACAAAGAGTAGCGATCTGCAGGGCTTTACTAAATAATCCTAAAATAATTCTTGCTGATGAACCAACTGGCAATCTCGATCCAGCAAACAAGAAACACATAATGGGAATTCTATTTAACTATGTTGATAGTTATGATTCAACTTTAATAACTGTTACACACGATCACGAATTACTAAAGGGCTTTGATGAGGTAATAGATTTTAAGGATTTTCAGAATTAAAACTATGAATCAAAGTTTTTATCTTGCATATAAATATTTATCCTTTCATAAGTTTAGATCGTTAATACTTATCGCATCTTTAGGATTAATAATCTTCCTGCCAAATGGATTACAAAAGCTAATTGAGGAAAGTGAAACACGAATGATGGCAAGGGCTGACTCAACACCTTTAATTATTGGTACAAAAGGCAGTTCAACAGATTTGGTGATTAACTCGCTCTACTTCCGTCAGGAAAAGATAGAAAGCTTAAATATGAGTTTTACGGATACACTTAGATCAATTGAATTCGGAAATCCAATTCCGTTACTCTCATCATTTAAAGCAAGAGGATTTTCTATAGTTGGAACAAACCTTGATTACTTTACATTTCGTAATCTAAGTCTGGGTGAAGGAAGAAAGTTTGCATTGGTTGGTGAGTGTGTTGTTGGTTCACGGGTGGCACAAAGCTTAGAAATCTCTCCGGGTGATAGTCTTATATCTTCCCCCGAAAACTTTTTTGATTTTGCTGGTGTGTATCCTTTAAAAATGACAGTGGTAGGAATTTTAAATGAAACTAACACGCCCGATGATCAATCTGTATTTACAGATATAAAAACAAACTGGATAATTATGGGATTGGGACACGGGCATGAAGATGTAACTAAAACTTTAGATCAATCGGTAATTCTTAACAAAGACAGCTCTAATGTAACAGCTAATGCAAAACTTTTTATGTATAATGTTATCAACCCAAAAAATTTAGATTCATTTCACTTTCACGGAGATATAAGCAAATATCCAATTACCTCAATTATATTCATTCCCAAGGATACTAAATCGGGCACATTACTTCGGGGAAGATTTGAATCGAAAGAAATGATTAACCAGATTGTTGTTCCTTCTAAAGTTGTGGATACATTACTTCAGAGTATTTTTCGTATAAAACAGATTTTTAACACTGTGTTTATTCTTGTTGGATTTGCAACTTTGTTAATTCTTGGTTTGATTGTAACACTTTCAATTCGCCTGCGAAAAGATGAGATTTTTACAATGTTTACTATTGGTTCGAGCAGAGGTAAAATAATTGAAATAATCGGATTTGAATTACTGATTGTAATACTTTGCAGTATTATTACTGCAGTTATTTTATATCAATTTACAGGCTACTTTGTTGATGACTTTATAAATTATTTTATTTTATAGGGAGAGATAAATGAAAAAAATTATTCCAATTTTGTTTTTATTTTTAATAGCCTGCAGTGAAAAGCAAGAACAAATTCAACCAGAAAGTAGCGAAAAATTTAAAGTTATCTCGGTAAACTATTCTCTTCACTATTTTGCTCAACGCATAGGTGGAGAACTTGTGGATGTTCAATATCCTGTTCCTGCTGGTGTAGATCCCGCCTATTGGGTACCTACAGCAGAAGATATTATCCTTTATCAGGATGCTGATGTAATTTTGCTAAATGGAGCAGGATATGCAAAATGGGTTGAGAAAGTAAGTCTTCCTCCTTCAAAAATGATTAACACTTCCTTTCTCTTCAAACAAAATTATATTGCTCTAGATGAAGGACAAACACACAGTCACGGTCCAGAAGGAGAACATGAACATAAAGGGTTTGCATTTACAACCTGGCTGGATTTTAAGAATGCAATCATCCAGGCACAGGAAGTATATAAAGCTCTTTCAAATTTACTTCCTGAATCAGAGCAAACATTTGGATCAAATTTTCAATCACTGAAAAATGATTTAGATAATCTTAATAAAAATATGAAAGATGCTGCAATAAAATTTGAAGGAGAAATCTTGTTTGCTTCCCATCCTGTGTATCAGTACTTGAGCGCCGGCTACAATATGAATATTAGAAGTTTTCATTGGGAGCCAGATCAGTTGCCGGATGATATGATGTGGGAAGAATTCGAGAAAGCCTTTGCTTCAACAAAAACAGCATTAATGCTTTGGGAAGACACACCACTAAGTGAAGTAAATGATAGATTAATTAATTATAGTATTAAACCAATAGTTTTTAATCCATGTGGAAACAAACCAAAGGAAGGTGATTTTATAAGTGTGATGAAAAAGAATATTGATTTGTTGAATTCATCTTCGAAGATAAGCAAGTAGGAAATTAATTTGTGTAATTTATTGCGACGAATTTACCAAGCGGTATCTATTTTTACCGACTACAAGCAGGTTCTTTTGCTGAGACTAAGAAGATGGTGTTGATGAAGTAAAATCTTTTTTGAATTGCTCTTTACAAATCCCTGCTTAATAAAATAGGCGGGGGGTTTTATTTATAACCCCGAGCAAGCTGGTCTTATAAAACGCAGAGAATCAAACACATCATTTACTACGTCAAACACTACGTCGAGGATTTGTAAGTGCTTATAAAATAATGACTTACTGAAGCGTGAAACTGACTCTTAATCAGCAGGTCGCCGGTTCGAGCCCGGCAGGGTGCACGAAAGGTGCGAAAACCGAAAGAATTCGAACCCATTTTTTTGTGCTTAAGTTCCACAGACTAAAATTGACCCAATTTGACCTATGGTTTTAGTATAGTACTACGTCAAACACTACATCAAGATTTGCTAAGTGCTAGATAAATAACAACTTACAGAAAGTGGAAAAGTTGACAATTATATTTTTGAGCATTTTTGCTCATTCCTCTCAACCTCTTCGTTTAATTTGTTTTGTCATCCAACTTAAAAGAACCATAATAAATTTGCATCAAATTAATTTGTTCTTTGCAATAGGGTAATTAATTTATATTTTAGTCTATTAAATAGCGTAAGTTAAATATGTCACAACCCCAAACGTTTTACTTTCTGCAACTCAATTATTGTCTTATCAATCAGTAAATTGAAAGGAACGACTATGTATAAAAATTTTTTACTATTCTTCTTTTTGACTGTAGTCAACTTTTTTCAGGACGAGACAAACTAAAAAAACCCCCGCCTATGTTATTAGGAACGTGTTAACTTCACACAAGATAGAGTTGATATATATACCTTATGTTTTTTTAGAGCGAAAGAATCTGGACACTAAAAGTTGACTCGGACATATTCCAGTAATAGCCGCAAAAATAAAAGCCAGAGCAGGCACATAAAGAAGCCAATGAACAATTGAAAATCCAGTTAGATATATGCCCAACCATATTATAAGACCAAGGAGAGCAAACCAAACTTTCATTTCTAATGATGCACGTTGCATAAGTGTTACTCCTAAATTTAAATGTTACTATTAAATTAAAAAATCCAGAGCCTATAAAAAAACCCCCGCAATTTGCGAGGGTTTATAAAAATGCTAGACTATACTTCTTTTATTCAAAGAAATATCTAACACCAAGCTGAATTTGCCAGCGAGAGAACAAACCAGGATCATCAACAAATGTTTCTGTAAGATTACTCTTATAGTTAAATGTAGGATCGCCCTCTGCATTGAAACCAGTTAATTCTAAAGATGAGGTAGCCAACGAATTAGCAACTTGCCTTACACCCCAAT
>JAZGGS010000186.1:0-2082 GCA_036480595.1 Ignavibacteriaceae bacterium | reverse complement strand
CTCGCCTTCTTCATTAAATTTGTTCCACTCATAATCATAAATTAAATCAACTTCCAAACCAATCGGGTTGATGTCCATATCTCTTGTCCTTGCAATTGCACTATAGGAATACTTAACCCTGAAATCTCTACCCACAAAATATGTGTCATCAGTAGTTGGATATAAAGTCGGTACATTATTATCTTGATAAATAAAGCTACCAAGCGTAGCGGTGTAACTACTGTAAATAAATCTCAACTCCAGGTTTTGAAATCTATCGAATAACCTGTGGCGCACAATAAAATCGAATTCAAAAAGATTATAAGTAACCTCTGTTCCAACGGTATCGTCATATATCACTGTAGTACCGGATGAATCCACTCCGAAAAATATATCCACATCCGATTCTCTGCTGGTGCTGTATAGTTCTACCGATAGCTCAGGTCTTAATCCAATTGAGCTAAGCAGCGGAAGTTTATTCCGGTAATCGAAGATAAAGAATAGATCGCGCTCAAGCCTTGTGTTTATTGAACCGCCTGCAAAAAAAGCATAGCGGTTTAGCATATCGCTTGAAGTAACATATAAACCAGGTTTAACTTTTTGCAGGAAAGTATTGGCGGTGTTATAATTATCAATCCTAATAAACGGGAAGAAGGTTAGCCGCGAAAAGGCACCGCTGTAAGTTTCCTCTTCATAATCGGGCGTTTCATAATCATTAAAATTTTTAAGTGAGTTAATGTCGAAGTTAGAAATATCACCGTTAGGCAGATCTTTATTCAGCGGCGGGTTCCCGGTTACAATGTATCCGTGTACCGATTCTTCTTTTCCAATTTCATCTTTGCTGATAAAAAATATTTTATATCCTTCAGAAGTATATCCTGCGTAAGTTAAATCACCTTTATCATTAACCGAAGGCATAAAAGCTCCGCCAATAACATTTGTAAGCTGTTTCTTTTCTTTTGTTGCAGGGTTGTAAGAATAAATATTAAATATTCCTGTTTCATCTGATGAATAAATAATATTTCCTTCTTTATCGAAGACAGGATTCCTTTCATCATTCCCTGTTGTAAAAATAAATTCGTGTTTACCTCCTTCAATATTTACTTTTGCAATATCCCTTGTATGATGATATGAGTAATCGAAAATAATATATGAATCATCATTAGAAAATTTTGGATTGTAAACCTGTTCACCGTTTTCGAAAAATGTAAGCCGTTTGAAATTAGTTCCGTCAATATCAACAATTCCAATGTTTGTAGTTCCATCTCTCTGGAAAAGAAAAACAATTTTCTTACCATTATTTGAAACCGAGGGCTGGTTTGTACGAAGATTATGCGTTAACCTTGTTTCATCTTCAGTATGAAAATCGTAAACAAAAAGATCGTGTACGTTGTAGCTGTGCGGGTTATCTTCAGTAATTTTTGAAAAAATAATTTTCTGCTCACCGGGAATCCAGCTGTAAGTTGAACGAACCCCGCTAACCAGCAGTTTGTCTTTATCGGTTTTTAAATTATACTCGTAAAGAGAAGATGGACTAAAATAGTCTAATGATTTGTTGGAGACATAGTAAATAGTTGAAGAGTCATTCCTGAATGAAGGATAAAAATTTCCAAAACCGGTTTCCGCTACCTTCTTACCCTCAAGCAGGTTTTCCAGAACATCCTTGCTCCGGTTTTTATAATCTTCAACAATAAATTCCTGCCACTCATTATAAATTTCTATTCCGTCTTTACCAAGCACGTCATCAAACGCCGCATCTATAGTAAAGTTACCAAAGCTGCCAAGCGCTCCGGATATTTTTCCAAGTTTATCTTCACCATATTTTTGAGCGATGTACCTTGTTAATGCAAAACCTGAATTATAAACCGATTCATTCCCAAGACTTGTCTTTCCGAATACTCCCATCTGTTCCCACGTTAACATATTTCCATCGAGCGCATAACTTCTAAGAATCATATCGCGGTGAGTATCCCACAGGTCATATTCAAATTCTTTGCGCATGTACTGCGCTGTTCCTTCTGCAAACCACGCAGGCACATTAATAGTTGCGAGCGGATAAGAAACTACATAGTTAGGATAACCGTAAAGAATATCCGGACGGCG
>JAZGGS010000185.1:0-12607 GCA_036480595.1 Ignavibacteriaceae bacterium | reverse complement strand
TGTCTTCATCCAATTCTGTTACCCGGAATTTTATAGCATATTTAACAGTCTGATTGAACGATTGAGTAATGGAAGTATCAGCTTCAATATTTTGCTCTGATTGAGAAATAACCGTTAACCTGTAGTTAAATGATTCGCCCTCTTTAAATTTATATCTAATGAAGAAAGATTCGTCTTCATCTTCTACTTCCGTAGTAACAAAATCAGTACTATCAACCTGTGTAAGGTCAATTTCTTTTGTTTCTTCTTCGGCTGTTTTTTTATTATCACAGCCAAATAAGAGCGTTGCTAATGCTATAATAATTAGAATGTGCTTGTACATTTTTTCCTCAATATAGTAAGTATTTGTTTCTTATTTTATTGAATTTGATTAGTTCATCCTGCCAGCTGGAGATAATAAATTCAGGGTCCTTACCTTCTTCAATCCAGAGACGAATCTTATCTGTTCCCGCCAACTTATCAAAATAATCTTCACGGAATTTAAATTTATGGGGATAAAGCTTATGCAAAACG
The DNA here is from genome assembly GCA_036480595.1 of Ignavibacteriaceae bacterium. Classification (GTDB taxonomy): domain Bacteria; phylum Bacteroidota; class Ignavibacteria; order Ignavibacteriales; family Ignavibacteriaceae; genus JAZGGS01. The sequence continues at coordinate 12,094 of JAZGGS010000185.1, read as the reverse complement.
TAAATTAATTTTATTCCAAAATATACACTATTAAATTCCTTGTGGTTTGTAAGGGATATTTTTATTCCATAACATAATTCATTTTCAAACTTAGGATTTGTTGACTTACCTTCAATCTTCACCGGAGTAAAACTGGTAGGAGTAATTTCAACACCCTCCAATCCGGTAAGATTTAATTCTTTTATTAGCTCCTCCGTTATAATAAAAGGTGCACCGATAGTTATAAAAGGATAATTCGTCCCTCTTCCTTCCGAAACATTCGTTCCCTCAATTAAGCAAGTACCCGGATAAACGAAAGCTGTTTCAAAAGTTGGAATATTTGGAGATGTTGGAATCCATTCTTTATTTAGCTCCCTCCAGGTAATGTTTCTTTCCCACCCCTTCATTTTTATAACAGTTAAGTCGGGTGCAGTTTCAGTTTTAATATAATTTTCACCTGAAAACATTAAAGCCAATTCTCCTGTTGTCATACCATGAATGATCGGTAACTGTGCAATTCCTATAAATGATTCAAATCCACTTTCTAAAGCCGGTCCTTCAACTCTTTCTCCCCCAATGGGATTTGGACGATCGAGAATAATTACTGAGATATTGTTTTCAGCAGATGCTTGTAATACATAAAACATTGAAGAAATATATGTATAAAATCTTGCACCAATATCCTGAACATTAAAAATTATCAAATCAACATTTTTCAGCATTTCCTGTGTGGGCTTTTTTTCTCTTCCATAAAGAGAATAAATTGGAATATTATTCGAATCATACTTTTGCCCGTTAATTGAAACACCGTCTGCAAACTCACCCTTTATACCATGCTCTAATGAAAAAAGAGAAGTGATATTTACAACCTTCATACCAAGCTTAATAAGGGTGTCTAATAAAGATGTACCATCTGATAGTCTTGAAGTCTGGTTGATTACCAATCCAACTTTTCTGTCTTCAAGCAAGTAAAGTTTTTCTTTTACAAAAACATCAGTGCCAAACAGGATTTGTTCATCTTGTAAAGATTGCCCGCAGCTTAAAACAGAGGCAGAAAGCAATAAAAGAAGTATAGTGATGGATAATTTCATGATAGAATTAATTTGAGTAGAGGTTGTCTCTAAAGCCCTGATTTTGTGTCATTCCCGTGTAAACTTGTCTGCCGACAGGCAAGCGGGAATCCAAAACACTTAAAATAAAATGGATTCCCACTTTTCCCGATAAATCGGGACAGGCAGTGGGAATGACAAGTCTCCAGTATATACTCTTGATACGAGCCTTGATTGTTAATATTAAAGAAAAATTATTCGGCAAAATTATTTAAGTGTTCATCGCACGAAAAAAAATGAGCAATTTCTATTGCAGCATTCTCATCAGAATCAGAACCGTGGACTGCATTGAATTGAATATTTTTAGCGAACAGTTTTCTTACAGTTCCTTCATCTGCTTTTGCGGGATCTGTTGCTCCTATAAGTTTTCTATATTCTTCCACAGCATTCTCTCTTTCCAACGCTATAGGAATGCACGGACCGGAAGTCATATATTCTACAAGTTCGCCAAAGAATGGTCGTTCTTTATGAATTTCATAAAATCCTTTTGCGGATGACTTGGTTAAACGTGTCATTTTCATTGTTATAATTTTAAACCCGGCTTTAATTATCATCGATATTATCGCTCCTGAATAACCATTTTCAACTGCGTCAGGTTTAATAATTGCAAGTGTCTTGTTACTCAATTTTATCTCCTGAATAATTATTTCTTTTTCTTCGTTTTAGTTTTTATTTTTTTTGCTACTGCAGATTTTATTGCTGCAGTTTTCGTTTTCTTACGCAATTTTTCAATTTCCTTCAACATTGTTGACCCAATATCAGCAGGGCTTTCAGCCACCTTTATTCCCGCTTTTTTCATCGCTGCAATTTTCTCAGCGGCGGTTCCTTTTCCGCCCGCAATAATAGCTCCTGCGTGTCCCATTCTTCTTCCGGGAGGAGCGGTTCTACCTGCAATAAAACCAACAACCGGTTTTTTAACATTCTTTTTGATGTAAGTTGCTGCTTCTTCTTCTGCTGTGCCGCCAATTTCACCAATCATTACAATACCTTCAGTTCCGTCATCTTCATTAAACAATTTTATAATATCTTTAAATTGTGAACCGATAACAGGATCGCCGCCAATTCCCACTGCAGTCGATTGTCCCATTCCTACATCAACAATTTGTTTAACTGCTTCGTATGTTAGGGTTCCGCTTCGAGATACAATTCCAATCTTTCCTTTTTTATGAACGAAGTCGGGCATAATACCAACTTTGGTTTCACCGGGTGAAATAACTCCCGGGCAGTTTGGTCCAACAAGAGCGACATCTTTATCTTTAATTGAATTATAAACTTTCACCATATCACCGGCAGGGATCCCTTCCGTAATACAGATGATAACTTTAATTCCGGAATTAGCCGCTTCAAGAATGGCATCTGCTGCAAACGCCGGTGGAACAAAAATGACTGAAGTGTTGGCTTTCTGCTCCTTCACAGCATCTTCAACCATGTTGTAAATTGGTATGTTTTCGAACTTAGTTCCACCTTTGCCCGGAGTTACCCCTGCAACTACTTTGGTTCCATATTCAACCATTTGCCCCGTATGATATGAACCTTCGCTGCCTGTAATTCCCTGAACGACGAGGCGTGTTTTTTTATCAACTAATATGCTCATAAATCGTTTTCTCTCTTTTAGAAGAACTGGTTTTAGATTAAGATTTCAAATTTAAGGAATTTGATTGAAATATCATCTTTCCGGAATAGTTTAAAAGTGGAAAGGAAATAGTGATAAGCTCTCTGTGTTTCTCGGTGTCTTCTCTGTGTAACAATTTCTTCCACAGAGAGCCACGGAGAAGGCACAGAGTTCCACCGAGTTTTTCAAAAGCATAAAAAAAAGCCGTTCCTTACAATGAAACGGCTAAACTTGATTGGATATTTAGATTAACTCAGCTTTTTTTATCATCAATTTTATTCGAATTTTTGTCAGCATCTTTTATCTCACTTTCAACATCCTTCAATCCTTTTTTGAATTCACTCATTCCCTTGCCAAGTCCTTTTGCCAGTTCGGGAATTTTTTTAGCCCCGAAGAGTATTAAAACTACAAGCAAGATTAAAATTATTTCGCCTGCGCCTAAGTTACCAAACATATCATCACCTCTTAATTAAAAATATTATTTGCAATTGCTTTAAAAATTAAACTACCGTCAGTCTTTTTAAGAACCGGGTCGCTGCTTCTTTCAGGATGCGGCATCATACCAAGTACATTTCCTTCTTTGTTTATTATTCCAGCAATATTCATCGCTGAGCCGTTCGGATTATAATCTTCTGAAACTTCTCCATCTTTAGAAGAATATTTAAAAACCACCTGTTTATTATCAACAAGTTCTTCTAACGTATCTTTATCGGCAAAATAGTTTCCTTCGCCGTGTGCAACCGGAACTTTTAATGCTGCCTCAGTTTCAATTCCTTTTGTAAATTTAGTTTCTCTGTTTTCCATTGAAAGATAAACATCTTTACAAACAAAATTGAGTGAAATATTTTTGAGCATTACACCGGGCAATAAACCCGCTTCGAGCAATATCTGGAAACCGTTGCAAATTCCAATTATGGTGCCGCCTTTTTTTGCAAAACTTATTACCGCGTTCATAATTGGAGAAAAGCGCGCAATTGAACCTGTGCGCAGGTAATCTCCATAAGAAAAACCTCCCGGCAGAACTATTACATCACTCTCCCTAAGATCATTCTCCTTATGCCATAGAAAATTAGTTTGGTAACCAAGCAGTTTTTTTAAAACATAATATGCATCGTGGTCACAATTGGATCCGGGAAATCCAACAATACCAAATTTAGGTGATTTTCCACTCACGCGAGATTTCCCGATAGTATCGGGATAGGTCGGTTCATTCAACATTTCACCTCTTTCTCCGAAGGAGTCCATTCGGACAAAGTAAATTCGTAATCCTCCATAATTGGATTTGCAAGCAATTTGTGGCAGTACTCATCCACTTCTTTTTCCGCTGCTTTTTTATCATCAGCATCAACATCAAACTGGATGTATTTATCAATCCTTGTGTTTGCAATGTTATTTAAACCAAGATGTTTGGCACCAATTTCCACTGCCTTACCCTGGGGATCTAATATAGTTGATCTTCGTTTAATTAATACTTTTGCTTTGAACAATTTTAATCCTGAAAATATTTTAATAATTGAAAATACCGGTTAAGAATCAGTGCTTAGAGCAGTTTTAACTTTGTAATAAATGTGTTTTAAAATACCAAATACAATCATGAAAACAAAAATGATAAACAAACCTAACTTAAAAGTAAATATTACAAGCACGGCAGCAACAACTAAAAACAGGAAGTGAAATGGTTTCTCTTTTATTCCTTTAAGGGAAAGCTTTGGCATTGTTTCGTATCTGATATTGCTGACCATAAGGAAAGATAAAATTAAAATCATCGGGATGATGATTGTGGAATGCTGTTCAGAAAATCCTTTATAATAAAATGCCAGTACAAACGTAGAAATTGTTAATGCAGAAGATGGAATTGGTAACCCGATAAAAAATGATTTTTCAAAACCAACTAGTTGAACATTAAACCGTGCAAGCCTGAAACCGCCTGCTATCAGCGGTAGAGAGCTAAGAATAATTCCAACTGCATCAAACTGGTAGAAGTAAGTCTTGTACATAAGAAAAGCCGGGGCTGTACCAAAGCTTACGATGTCTGAAAGTGAATCAAGTTCTACCCCAAGCTCGCTGCTGGAGTTTGTTAACCGTGCAACAAGTCCATCCAGCGCATCAAAAAGTGCAGCGATTAAAATAAGCCACGCAGCGTAAGTGTAATTTCCATTTGCTGTATTTATTAAGGAAAAAAATCCGCAAAACATATTGAGGGATGTAAACAGGTTAGGAATTACAGAAGGGGTTATTCGAAGACGGTTCATTTTGTATCTAATTCAAAAAGTATTGTTTCACCTGCACTAACTGCTTCGTCTTTGCTTACTTTAGGTTTCCAATTAAGAGGTGCAAAAACATCTACCCTGCTTCCAAACTTTATCATCCCAAAGCGTTTACCAATTTTTACAGTGTTACCGGTTTCCAGATCGGTAACAATTCTTCTTGCAACCATTCCTGCAACCTGTGTAAATAAAATTTTTCCATGCTTGCTGGTTATTCCAATTTCCATTCGTTCATTTGAATCGGAAGCTTTATCTTCAAAAGCAGCAACATACTCTCCCTTATAGTACTTTAAATAATCCACAATTCCCGCAATCGGTATCCTGTTAACGTGAACATTTAATGGAGACATAAATATTGAAATCATGTTTACCTTCTCGCCAACAAATTTATTCTCTTCCATTTGCTTTACAAATAGTATTTTCCCGTCGGCTGGCGATACAATAACATCATCCTCATCAGGAGCGGTTCTATCAGGATCTCTAAAAAATCCTAAGGTGAAAACCAAACTTATTATTGCAATTGCAATAAGAAAAATTTTTACCGGGTTATTTTGAATAAAAAAACTTGCGGCTATTAGTATAAAGGAAAGAATTGAAATAATACCAATAGTGGTATAACCATATTTAGTAAACATCTATCTAGCTGCTTGTAATGTTATACAAATGATTGGTATACTTTCTCATCTCGCTCGACGTGTTCAGATTATAAGGATCTACCCAGTTATTCGTACTATTCTCTTCATTTGGAAATATTTTTAAACTAAGCGGTGTAAAATCATCAACCAGGTAAATTTTCGATTCGAACTTTCCAAAACTGCATGTAAGTTCGCCCATAGTTTCATTTCTTCTTTCAAAGAAAGACTTTAGCACCGCATTTACTTTGGAGCAGATCCTATTAATAATTTTCAAATTTTCATTTGTACAGAGATCGAACGAAATTAAATGGCTTTCCGACACAATCGAGTTTTTAGAATCACCAAAATGGTATTCAAACACAGGTAAGTTAAGATGAGCTCCTTCTTTAAGCGAAAAAAGCTTTGCCGTACGTTTATCTGCTGAATTAAGAATTTTAACAATAAAAGGTAATTGTTGGAACTTAACAAACATCAGCGAGTTTTTTTCGTGCTTTTTTATGTACGCACATGGAATGTGGAACTCTCTTAAGTAATCATAAAAAAAAGAGTTTATTGTAGCAAATTTTTGCCCTAGATCCTTCACCTTTACTTTCTTGTCAAGTTTTAGCGAGAAAAAATCCGGGTATTCAACAAGCTGGTAGTTCTGGTTATCGAAAGGAAGATTTTTAATAAATTGCTGGCTTATCATACTATGCTAATATTTAGGTAAAAGTTTATATGCTGAAATTCAGCTTGGAAATTATGAAAATTAAGTATATAAAGTCAATCGATTATAGTATATTTGCAGCAAAATTAAGGAAATTTATCCAGATTTAATAATATTATTTACACAGGAGGATTTTGAATGAAAGGTGGAATGCAGGGCATGCTTAAGCAGGTGCAGAAAATGCAGGCAGAAATGCAGAAGGTTCAGGGCGAACTTGCTAATATGACGGTTTCAGAAGAAGCAGGCGGTGGAATGATTAAAGCGACTGCAAATGGAAGTAAAGAGATAATTTCTATAGAAATTGACCCACAAGTCATTGAAAAGGAAGAGAAGGAAATATTGGAAGATTTGGTAGTTGCTGCAGTTAATAAAGCCCTGGAATCTGCTAGTAAAATGGCTGAAGAGGAAATGGCTAAGGTTACCAAAGGGATGATTCCCCCAGGAATGAATATACCGGGAATATAAAATTGCAGATAGCCCAGCCATTACAAATAGCCATTGAAGAGCTTAGCAAGTTACCAAGCATCGGAAAAAAAACTGCACAACGGCTTGCATTGCACATCTTAAAATTTGACAAAGCGCAGGTTGATGATCTTATCAAATCTATTAAAGAGTTAAAAACAAAACTTAAATTCTGTGAACAGTGCTTTAATATTTCCGAAGAAGAACTTTGCGAAATTTGCAAAAGTGTTAAGCGTGATAAATCGGTTTTATGCGTGGTTGAAGAAGCAAGTGATGTAATTGCGATAGAAAAAACCAATGAGTTTAACGGAATTTATCATGTTCTGGGTGGCGTACTATCACCATTATCAGGCGTCAACCCGGATCAACTGAAAATTAAAGAGATGATGAGACGTTTTGAAAAGGAAGAGATTAGCGAAGTGATACTGGCGCTTAATCCCGACACCGAAGGAGAAACTACATCCCTTTATTTAGCCAAACTGATAAAACCACTGGGAATAAAGGTAACAAGGATAGCAAGAGGTTTACCAATTGGCGGCGATCTTGAATTTGCCGATGAAGCAACTATAGGGCGTGCAATTTTAAATAGAAGTGATTTGTAGATTATGAACTGGTACGAAGAATGGTTCAACACCAAAGAATACCTGGAAGTATACAAAAACAGGGATGTTGTTGAAGCAGAAATTCTTACTGAATTAATTTTATCAAATATAAAAATTGAAAGCAGTTCCAAAATTCTTGATATGGCTGCCGGGGCAGGAAGGCACGCAATAAATTTTGCCAGGAATGGATTTAATGTAACTGCGGTTGATCTTAGCAAGAATCTGCTTAAAGTAGCCAAAAAGAATGCTTCGGTTTATAATTTCGATATCGATTTTGTTCATTCTGATATTAGAAAATTTGAAACAAGTGATAAGTTTGATCTGGTTCTAAATCTTTTTACAAGTATTGGCTATTTTGATAACGATGAAGAAAATTTTGAACTGCTTAGGAAAGCTTATAACTTCTTAAAACCCGGCGGATGTTTTGTTTTGGATTATTTTAGTAGGAATTATCTTGAAACTAACCTTGTTCCAAGTTCTGTTGAAACGATAAATGGCGCAGTAATAAACCAGAACCGTTCAATCCGGGGAGATAGAGTTGTAAAAGAAATTATTATTAAAAAAAACGGTGATATAAAAAAGTACTTTGAATCGGTTAGAATGTTTAGCTTTAATGAATTACAAACTGAATTAGAAAACATCGGGTTCAAAATAAACTCAACCTTTGGTGACCTTGATGGTAAGCCGTTTGTGCTTGAAACTTCGCCCAGAGTTATTATTATTGCAAGTAAATGAAACAGTTTATTATCATATTTGTTTTACTATCAATAACCGCTTGCGATATTTTCAATACCCGCGATGCAGAAAATCCTGAAGAGAGCAGATCGAATTATACTACACCAAGTGAACCGGAAATACTAATCCAGAACCTGATAAATTCATTTAGCGATAAAGATGCTAATAACTATGTTAAGTCCTTCACCGATCCGGCATTTAGTAATAAACCTTTCTTCTTCCTGCCAACAAGCAGCGCATTACAAACCTGGAGCAACCTTTGGATAGATTGGAATGTGGATGCAGAATTTCAATATTTTCAAAATCTTATTACAGCAGCACCAGAAGATTTACCTATCACTTTGATATTTTCCGGAGAAGACTACAATCCACTGGGAGACAGTTTAGATTATACTGCCCAATATTCAATCAACATTCCACAATTGAATACTGAACCACTTATCTACAAAGGTAACGTTAAGTTTGGTATGGTTAGAGATATGAGAGATACCTGGGCTATCTATTTCTGGCAGGATAATGCAATCAGCGAATCTCAAAGCTGGAGTGATTTGAAAGGATTAAGCTATTAGACGAAAAGCAATAAATATCATTTTCTTATCTGCTCTAATTTTTGCTGCGTGTAAAAATCCGTTTGCACCGGCTTTTGATGAAAACTACGATAGTAACCGCCCACCAATTTCCGATAGAACCACCATTGAAGGTGTCTTCCAGAATTTTCAGTACGCTTATACTTTTGAGGATACTCTGATCTACGGGCAATTACTTACTACTGATTTCATTTTTACTTATAGGGATTATGAGCAGGGCTTCGATGTATCGTGGGGAAGAGATGATGATATGAGAGCGACGGATGGATTGTTCAAAAATTCAGAACGGCTTGATTTAATCTGGAATAATATTGTTCTCAGCACAATTGATACTTTGGATGCAAACGTTGTACGAAGCTTTAATCTTAATATCACCTTTAACCCGACGGACGTTGTACGGGTTGATGGGCGGGTAAACTTATCATTAAGAAAAGATCCTGATACAAAGCAATGGGCAATTACCCGCTGGCTTGACGAATCGAATTTTTAATAACTTTTATTAAACTTTTTATACTATTAAAGGCATTCATATTCAGGTATGATCATATTCTACTTTAAAGAAGCATTCAAATCAATCTTTCATGCTAAAACTTCCTTCATCTTAACTTTAATAACTTTATCTATTGCAGTAATCTTAATTGCAGCTTCAGTCGGTGCTATTCAGCTTTCTGAAATATTTGAAAATAAACTAAAGAAGAATGTGAAAGTAACCCTGTTTTTACAGGATTCAATAAAACAGAATTCTGTTCCCTCTTGTAAAGAAGAACTTCAATCGCTTAAATATACAAACGCTGTTACTTATATAAGTAAGGAGAAGGCAGCAGAAAATTTTATTAAGGAAACAGGAGAAGACTTTAGAGAAATACTTGATTATAACCCGCTGCCGGCTTCATTTATAATTCAGTTGAAGACAAAGTTTGTTGCAAAAGACAAGGTTGAATATATTGTTGCAGATTTACAAAAATTTGCATGGGTTGATGAAGTGGTAGCTGGGAATAGTTTTATTTACAGGGTGCTTAAATATATTGATGAATCTAAACAATACCTTTTTATTATTACAATTATCATTTTGCTTATCTCAATTTACCTCGTTTATAGCACAACCCGTCTTATTACAGAAAACAGGATGAAAGAACTTGAAACGATGAAGTTGGTAGGAGCTAAGCTATCCACCATAAAAATGCCTATTGTAATTAACAACATTACTGCAGGAATTATTGCAGGAATTATTAGCGTTTTAATATTTGAACTGGTTAACTCAGAAATTAGCGGTTACCAGTTTTTAGTTAACTTTGTAAAAGGTAATAAAGTATTTTATTACGCCTTATTAATGATTATAAGCCCAATCCTTAGTCTGTTTGTAACACTTTTTGCATTAAGAAAACTTACTTTAAAGATTTGATGTGGGGGTAATATTTTTTAATTTTGCTCAATTAAAGTAATTTTTTAGCTTATGGTCATATCTACTAAAAATTAATACAAGTTAAGAATTTGAAATTTGGTCATATAATCTATCAATTAATAATATTTGTTTTGGCAATATTCCTGGCAAATAGTTTTGCACAGCAGCAATTGCCCAACTATCCTGAAAGAACCTTCCAGGCAGGGAAAGATTCACTTAAAATTAAACCTGGTAAGGATTTCTATACAATAGAAGCCACTGAAGGAAGCATCGATCCTGATGAATACCGTGTTGGTCCCGGAGATAAAATCTTTATTTCAATAAGTGGAGTGCTAGAGGTGGTTCATAACCTGGTAATTGACCAGGAAGGTTGGTTATATATCCCAAAAGTTGGTGCAATAGATCTTAAAAACCTTACACTTACAGAAGCACGTGAAAAAATTATAAATAATCTTAACAAGTACTATAAAAATGTAGAGATTTTCATCTCCTTAGTTGATTTCAGGAAAAATAAAGTTTCATTAACAGGGGATGTTATCAGACCTTCGCTTTATGTTCTTTCTGCTAACTCAAGATTAATGGATCTTATAACAACATCTTATGGATTGAGCAAAACAGCAAATCTTAGGAATATAAATGTTGTTTCGAAGGATGGAACAAACAAACAATATGATCTTCTTAGTTTTTTAAGGTTCGGAGATTATGAAAAAAATCCGACGCTTAGAGAAGGAGATGTAGTAATTATAGACAGGGTAGATGAAGTTGTGAATATTAGCGGTGAGGTTAAATATCCTGCAATATATGAGTTTATTGAAGGTGAAAGTATTTCGGATTTAATTGAACTTGCCGGCGGATTATTAAGTAGAGCAAAGACCGATACAATCGAGATCATCGGTTTTGATCTCTTGGGTAAAAAACAGTTAAGCGATTACTTTAGCTATGATGAGTTGAAAAACAGTAATGTTATGTTAAAGAAACAAGATCATGTTGTAATTAGACGAATCCCAGAATATTATGAAGATAATTATGTTAACTTAGAGGGATTTGTAAAATATCCCGGGTGGTATAAAATTATTAAAGATCAGACTACCCTGGTAGATATTATAGAAGAAGCAAGCGGGTTTAGGAAAGAAGCTTCGCTCACTGAAGCCACACTTAAAAGAACTATGGAGGGCGAAGAAAAGGATCCTGAATTTGAACGGCTGAAACTGATTCAGTCAGCAGATATGACCGAGGATGAATATGATTATTATAAATCTAAATCAAGGCAAACTTCAGGCAGGGTAGTTATAGATTTTGTTGATCTTTTTATTAACAATAATCTTGATGAAAACATAGTCCTGAGAAAAGGTGATTTTATCACCATTCCTGAACAAAAAGATTATATTATTATGCTTGGGCAGTTTGTTAATCCCGGTAAAATTATTTACCATCCCGATCTTACAATTAAAGATTATATTACACTTGCAGAAGGATTTGGCTGGCGTGCTTTAGAGGGAGAGGTGCGGGTTATAAAAGCCAAAACAGGCGAGTGGATTGATGCGGATGATGTAGTTAAACTTGAACCTGGTGATACAATCTGGGTCCCGGAAGATCCGCCCGGACCAAAATTCTGGGAAATTTTTATGGATGGACTGCAAATTATTGCACAGTTAGCAGCCATTATTGCAGCAACTGCTGCCATAGTTATTGCAACGAGGTAAACTATGAGTTTTCACGATTTAATTAATATTATTCTAAGAAATATTACTTTTATTTTAAAAGCAACTTTTATTTCTACAGTTCTTTTACTGTTGGTTCTTTTGCTTATTTATCCTATTACTTATAAATCAGAAATTAGTGTTTTACCACCTGAGCAAGGAAATCAATCTAGTGCACTTTCCAGCATATTAGGGAATAACGTAATGTCAGGATTCTTTTATACTTCAGGCAAATCTTTAAATTCTGAGTTGTTTGTTCAAATACTTAAAAGCCGGAACGCTGCTTTATTTGTAGTAA
>JAZGGS010000184.1:0-3646 GCA_036480595.1 Ignavibacteriaceae bacterium | reverse complement strand
AAAACACTTACGAATCTGCGTAACGGATTAAGAGAATGGCTTGGGGAAAACCAAAAATTTGCTGTGGATGCTGAAACCGGTGAGGAATACGGCTGGAAAGATGTTTTAACTTTTGAAGATGGAATTGATGCTGAAGACAGGCAGAGGATAAAAAATGCAATCGTTAAAACGCCTATACTTCGTGAAGCAATATTTCTTTTTACCGGCGGAGTTTCATTACGATTGGATGATGTACTGCCCGGCGGCGTTTGGGTAAGTAATCTACTTGCAAAGAATGATAAATCGATCTACAGGATATCTGTTCAAACAAGATTCCAGGGCGGCTTCGATGTTACCTTTCACTTAAACAAAAACTTTCCGCCCGGTGTGGTAAAAGAAGAGATAAAATGGCTGATACTTGCTGAAACTAATTTAAAAGGTGAAAGACTGCTGCCTAAATTTGGCGGCTACTGGGATGAGTATGATCTATGGACTGAGGAATTTGTTCCGCGCGATAGTGTTGCAAGATTCTTAAACAGAGAATTAACTAGGAAAGAAGAGAACTACGAACAACGCCTCCATTTTCTCTGGACTTTCTTCGTTTGGAATGCTGCCAAAGCTTACATCAATTTCTGGCACTTAACAAATCGCGAAATTGAACTGGCTAATCCTCTGCCGGATAATATCACTATTCCGACACACGATTACCAGACAGGCACTTTGCTCTATTCCGTTTCACAGCGAATAAAATCTTCTTCCATTATCTCTTATTTTACTAACTTTTATAACATGTTTGTTAAGAAGTCATTTGAAAAATTTCCGGCTTTGAAAAATGATTCTATCTGGAATTATATATTCTCAGGAGTGATAGAAGCCGAAGGGGTAGAAAAAGGTTTAGAATTCTTGTCAAAATTTAAAGATGAATTACAGGAACCAAATGAATTTGAGGAAAAAGAACATGTCTTATCACAAATAGATTCGTTCATCAATATCGTTAATCTTGATGGTTACATTCCCAAAGCACTTTTCTTCGCTATCAAAAGATTTCACCGGTGGTTCGAGTTGAATATGGGAGCTTCGCTAAGCGCACAGACAGAAATGTTATACGAGCTTTATGAAACTTACCAGTTATTCTACCTTGAAGAGAAGCAACCCGAGGTAAGAACACAATTCTTTTTAAGAACTGCGTTTAAAGATTCTTCGGAAGAATTTAAAAATGCGCTTAAAGAAATAGTTAAAAAACAACGCGATAGCAGTGTTAATAAAGATGTGATACAACAGCTTATTTCCGGTTTGCATATGCAGTTTCAACTAAGTGAGCGGGAAGAGTTTTTTGTTACACGTTTAAGCTTCCCTCATCTCAAACCAACAGATTCTGCTGCACTTGTTAAAGTAAAAAGTGATAACGGTATAGCATCCAATCTTGTAGTGCAGCTTCTGGATAACGACAACATTCCTTACATGATAAGGAATCCCATTTCTCCAAAAGAAATATCACGGCTTCACCAGCTTTTCTTCGAAACAAATCTTAATGTTCACTTCAACCCCGAACACCAGTTTCTTGTTGCACTTTCTGAAAGAGGTTTTATTATTGGCGGTTTATTTTACAGCCGGGTTGATAATCAAACAGCACACATGGAAAAAATTGTTGTGTCCAGCAGGTACCGCCGCAAAGGTATAAGCGAAGGATTAATGAATGAACTCTTTAACCGGCTTAAAGGTGAACACTTAAAATATGTAACCACCGGCTTCTTCCGACCTGAATACTTTTACAGGTTTGACTTTAAAATTGAAAGAAAATATTCCGGGCTTGTGAAAGATCTGCTTAATAACGAGAATAAAAATTAAACTGCAAGCTTCTAAATTAATTTTGATTTTATTAGCTTTGTTAACTTTTTAATCAGACCTTTTCCAGAAATTTTTCCAGGAGATTTTTTGCGTAGAGAAATTCAGAAATGGTGGAGCCCCAACCTAAATAAAGATATGGAAATTGCTGTGTACGGGCATTACGGTTTTGCATTGCTTATGTTCCCCACAGCTGCTGCAGATTTTTTAGAATATGAGAGATTTCAGCTTATAGACAGCATTTCTCCATTAATAAATGACGGTAAAATAAAAGTATATTCAGTTAACAGTATAAACGGCGAAAGCTGGTTGAATAAGAATATCCATCCCGCGCACAGCGCAATCCGCCACCAGGAATATAACGGGTATGTTACTGAAGAAATAGTTCCTTTTATGAAACATACAAGTTCACAATCTGTCCCAATAATAACTACTGGCGCTTCCCTCGGCGCTTTTCATGCATTAAATTCTTTTTTAAGAAGACCGGACTTATTTGCCGGTGTTATAGCAATGAGCGGCACTTACGATTTAAAGTATTACACTAACGGCTATTTCGATGATAATTGTTACTTTAACTCCCCTGTTGATTATCTTTCAAAATGGGATGACCAAAATATCTTAAATCAATTAAGGCACCGCAGCATAGTTATTGCAAGCGGGCAGGGTCCTTATGAGGATCCATCAGCATCTCAGCGTATCTCGGAAATTCTTCACTCAAAAGATATTAAGCACTGGCTTGATCTGTGGGGACACGATATGAAACACGACTGGCCTACCTGGCGGCAAATGCTTCCCTACTTTTTAGCTAAAATAAATCCAAAACATGTTTAACTGCGGGTCCCATTTTATTCAATGAATTGGAAAGAATTTTTAACTGATAAAAAGAAACAAAAGGAACTTATAATTACTATTCCTTTCCTTGCAACCATTCTCATAATTTTTCCACAATTTCTACAGTTCGTTGAAAGTCGTCCGGGTGTGGCGCTTCCCGATCCAATAATTGCATTATTCAATCCAATTGATCTTACCTGGCTTACCTTCGGACTGATCTATTTATCAATTTTTATCGCTCTCTTTTTGCTGGCTAAAAAACCAGAAAGGTTATTGTTTACCTTCCAGTGTTATGGGTTGATGGTTTTATTCCGGATGATAGTAATGTACCTTTTGCCCCTCGAAGCACCGGCTAAGCTGCTTTCGCTTAACGATCCGTTTGTTCAACTTTTGGGAACAGGCGAAATATTAACTAAAGATCTTTTCTTTTCAGGGCATACGGCAACTCTTTTTTTACTTTTTCTAATAATGGAAAAGCAAATAATTAAAATGATATTCCTTACCACTACAATCCTTGTAGGAATTGCTATTCTGCTGCAACATGTTCATTATGTGGTTGATGTTGCTTTTGCACCCTTCTTTGCTTACACCAGCTACAAAATAATTGATGGACTAAGGAATAAACTGTATAGCATCTCAATTTAATACTGTCGGTTCTTTCCTTTTTTGTAAAACATAATTTCCAACACTACATAATAGATTTTGATTTATTTAACATCATATCTTTATGATCTTTTCAGGTTTACCTGCTAAAGTACATTCTGTAATCTCTATAACTTCTTATACTAAAAGCTTGATAATTATTATTTTAATGTTTAAGTTCAAAAGGTGTTAATAACTTCCTCTGTTATAAGATGTTCATAAGTATAAAATTTTTCTAGTGGTGCTTCCGCTAACCTTTTATTAAAAAGAATGTAGGGAGTATAAAATATGACTTTAATAAATTCTAAAAAGCTTAAAGCTCTTCAAGCAGAGAATGAAGAACTTATAA
>JAZGGS010000183.1:0-6590 GCA_036480595.1 Ignavibacteriaceae bacterium | reverse complement strand
TGAATGTTCCTTAAATTTGAATTTACAAGCGAACTAATTATAAAATCTTAGCTCTTTGCCTGAAATTAATAATTATTAGCCGAAGTGGCGAAATTGGTAGACGCGCTGGACTCAAAATCCAGTCTGGCTTATACCAGGTGCCGGTTCGAGTCCGGCCTTCGGTACAATAGCCCTCTCAGCGAGGGCTATGTTTTTAAATCAAGTAGTAGCTTTTTGAAATTATCATTTGATAAAAATTGCAGATAGACCTTAAAAAAATATTTTTAGTATTAATAATAAGTTCAATTGTTGGATTAATTTTTAACAATTTTAATCCGGCAGGAATTTCCTTATTCAGGGAAGAGAAAAAGTTAAACTTCGCATCAGATTGTTTGATAGTACCGGAAATAAACCGTAATGAAAAAGGTACCGCCGATACAGTAGAAATTACAACGCAATTAGAGAATATTGAGAATGAGCAAACGTTATCTGAGGAATTAAAGGACACCATTAAGCAAGAAGAAACAGAACTAATAAATAATGAAAATGAAATAATTAATAACGATGAAGACGAAGAGCACGAAGAAGAAATACTAAATGAACCGAAAGCTATAAGCCTTGAGCAGGCATATACACTTTTTAACAATGGTACAAAGTTTATAGATGCAAGAGAAGAATTTGATTATAATGAAGAACATATTTCTAAAGCAATAAACATTCCCTTTTATGCATTCGAAGAAAACGAATACAAATTAAACAGCATAAATAAAGATGAAGCTATTGTAACATATTGCAGCGGTACCGATTGTGATCTGAGCGTGCTGTTAGGAAATAAATTAACAGAGATGGGATACAAAAAGGTGTTTGTTTTTTTTGGTGGATGGTGGGACTGGGTTGAGGCAAATTATCCTACAAACACCATCGGGGCTAATCGGTAATTATTTAATAGAATTTAGTGATGAAAAAAGTTTTAAGTAATAAATACTTCCTATTTGTTTTAAGAACTATCCTTGCGTTTGTTTTTATTTACGCTGCTATTCCTAAAATCGCTGAACCGGGTGACTTTTCGCAGGCAATTGCAAATTATAAATTGCTGCCTGATATTTCAATTAACGTTCTCGGTATCATTCTTCCATGGATTGAAATAAGTGCAGCTATTCTCCTTTTATTTGGAGTAGCTGTTAAAGAGAACAGTGAAATAATCAGTGGGATGCTTATCGTTTTTATAATTGCTATCGGTATTAGTCTTGCCAGAGGATTAAATATTGATTGTGGATGTTTTGGTACAGCCAATGGAAACGAGATAGGATTAATAAAACTTCTTCAGAATATTGGATTGCTGGTAATTGGCATCATACTAATTATTTACAATTCAACTTTTTTATCGATGAACAAAACCGAGCAAACTGAATCTGCTAATTAATGTTTTATACTTTCCATCGTATCTCTTAAAACACCAAGCGACCTCTGGCTGAGAATATCAATTTTGATTAAACCAATATCTTCAATCGAATACATATCTGTCTGAGTTACGATTAATCCCAATCCTTTATTTTTTGCATACTCCAAAGCAACGTAATCAGTTATTTTAGTTGGAGCAATTACAATTCCTCCCGGGTGAATGCTAAGATGCCGGGGAAACCCTGCTATCTTTGATGCTAAACTTACAATTGATTTCCATGGTTCCTGATCAAAATAAAGTTTTTTTGATTCAGGAAAAAGTTTTGAAAGGTTTGGAAGATTAGCCGCGCTGGTCCACGGAATTCTCTTACTGAATTTAGATATCTCTTCATTTGAAAAGCCATATGCTTTTGCAACTTCCCGAAATGCTGATCTAGCTCTAAATGTAACTGTGGTAGAAATCATTGCAACTTTTTCGTAACCATACTCTTCGAAAATATATTTCACTATTTCATCTCTTTCCTTCCACGAAAAATCTATATCCACATCCGGCGGACTGCTGCGTGCCTTGTTCATAAATCGTTCGAAGTAAAGGTTCTGTTCTATAGGATCCACCTGGGTTAAACCTAAACAGTATGCAATAATACTGTTCGCCGCCGAGCCCCTTCCTATAAGCATCATTCCTCTTTTCCTGGCTTCTCTTACAATATCCCATACAATTAGAAAATACTCTGTATAATTCATCTCTTTAATAACAGCTAACTCATCCTCAACTCTTTTTTTAACAACATTAGTAATAGGATGATATTTTTTGCTTAATCCTTTATAGGTTTCTTTCCATAAAAGCGATTCAGCAGTCTCTCCTGCGGGAACAGGATAGGAAGGAAATTTATAATCATTCAATTTTAAGTTAACATTACTCTCATCTGCAATTTTGCTGGATTGATCGAGTACATCGCGCAGGGTTTTCCATTCCTTAATTATTAAAGCCGGTTCTTTGAAATAAAAATCTGCATCAACTAATTTATTTTTTTCAACATTTTTAAGTGTTGAATTTAACCTAATTGCAGTTACAGTTTTATGCAGATGATATTCTTGCTTCTTTAAAAAATAGACTGGATTTGTTGCTACACATTTAAAATTATTAGACATTGCAAAATCAAAACGCTTCCTGTTTTCTTTCTTTTCATTTTTAGTTGTAATTAACTCAATAAAAATATTTTCAGATGGCTTTACATCCTTAAGCAATTCAATTGATGGTGTAATAATAAACAGGTTGCGCCATTCCTTTTTTAAAATCGAGTGAAGCGAAAAATCATCATTCAGCTTCCTGGAAGTTATAATTTTACAAACATCGCTATAACCCTTGTTATTTTTTGCAAGAAGTAAAATGTAATGACTTTCGTTACCAGGTTCATCTATCAGAGTTCCTATAATCGGTTTAATGTTATTTTCTTTGGCAATCTTAGCAAACTGAATTACCCCGTTCATTGCGTTTGTATCAGTAAGTGCAAGTGCAGGCAGCTTAAGTTCTGCAGCCCTTTTAACCAATTGCTCCACAGGAATTGTTCCTTTAAGAAGCGTAAAATTTGAATGTACGTGCAACGGTATCATTTAAAAATAATTTTGTAAGAAATGAAATCAGTTTTAAACTAATGAATATTCCGGAGAGGAGAAAATGATTTAAAGATATCTTTAAAAATCCGTAAGACTACTTTAACGCTTTATCTGCAATATCCTTGCGGAAATAAATATTTCTAAAGTGAATGGAGTTTATCGCTTCGTAAGCTTTTTGTTTTGCTTCCAGTAAATCATTATTTTCCAGGAGAGAGGTAACACCTAAAACGCGTCCACCATTTGTTAAAATTTTTCCATCTTCTTTCTTGGTACCTGCATGATAGACAATTATATCTTCAGAAAGATCATCCAATCCTGAGATCTCAAAACCTTTTTCATATTCATCAGGGTAACCAGCCGATGCTGCTACTACACAAACCGCCGTACGTTGTGAATAGGAAACAGCATTGGGATCAAGTTTACCATCAGCAGTGGAATATAGAAGATTTAAAAAATCACCTTCCAGCAGGGGAAGAACAACCTGAGTTTCCGGATCGCCAAAACGGCAATTAAATTCAATTACTTTCGGACCATCTTCAGTTAATATTAAACCGGCGTAAAGACAGCCAATAAATTTCTTCCCAGCCTCGTTAAGTGCTTTGAGAGTAGGAGCAATAATAGTTGTCTTAATTTCTTCCATTAATTTATCATTAACAAATGGTGTAGGTGCATAAGCGCCCATACCACCTGTGTTTTTCCCTGTATCATTCTCTCCCACCCTTTTATGATCCTGGGAAGGGGGAAGAGCTATAAAATTTTCTCCATCGGTTATTGCAAACACCGACGTTTCTTCGCCTTCCAAAAATTCCTCAATTAAAGCACTATCGCCTGCTGAACCAAAAACTTTAGTAACAAAGATATCCTTTATTGCGTTTTCGGCTTCCTCAGGATTATTACAAACGCATACTCCTTTACCGGCTGCCAGTCCATCAGCTTTAATAACGCAGGGATATTTCTTCCCTTTTAAATAATCTTTTGCATGGTCTAACATTGCGTTTGTGAACTTCAAATACCCGGCAGTTGGAACTCCAGCAATTTTCATTATTGATTTTGCAAACGATTTACTTGATTCTATTTCAGCGGCTTCTTTGCCAGGACCAAAAACTTTTATTTCATTAGCTCTTAATATATCTGCTAAACCCTTCTCCAAGGGCTTTTCAGGACCTATAACAACAAGGTCAACATCATTTTCCTTGCAAAAATTAACAAGAGATAGATGATCACTAATATCAAGATTAATATTTTCACCCAGATTTGCTGTTCCCGGATTGCCGGGAATGATGTAGAGATTACCGAGAAGTTCACTACCCTTAATTTTGTGTGAAAGTGCATGCTCTCTTCCGCCGGAACCGATAACTGCTACATTCATATAACGCTCGCCCTTATTAAAAATTGAAATTGCTTGGTTAATTGTTCAGTTAAATAATCTCTTCGGTATTTTGTTAAAAACTCGTCATCAACTGTCGGTAATTCATTTTTCTTGTAGAGTTCAAAAATCTTGATTATATTTTCTTTTATTTGTTGAATATTATCCGGCTCACAAATAAAAGAAGCGGGGTACTCGGTAACTGCATCCTTTGCAGCACCATCGGGCATACAAGCCAGTATTGGTTTTTTTGTTCCTGTATACTCATACAACTTTCCCGGTAAAATAGAATCTATATTCTTTCTTCTGCCAACCATCATCCATAAAACATCAGAATATTTTAATTTTTTAACCGCTTCCAGGTGATCAACGTAACCGTGGTCGTACACAAACTCCCGCAGCCCTAACTTTTGTATTAATTTCTTGTTTTCCTTTCTTAAAAATCCCACAAAGTGAAGCTCAATATTTTTTGCTATATCCGGTCTTTCAATCGATAACTCCTTAAAAGCTTTAAGTAAATATTCAGGCGTATTGTAAACCATAAAAATTCCTGAATAAGTTAGTATCATCCGATTGTTATGCTTTGGAATTGTTTCAGTTTTAATGAAATCTTCCGGGTCAAATCCGTGGGAGATAATTACAACATCATTATGAGTTAAAAACTTAAAATCATTTAACAACTTTTCTTTGATTTTGCGGTTAGTAACTATCACACGGTCTGCTGCCTGTAAAGTTTTGTATTCCAGTTTTTTATTAACTGATTTATGAAAAGGTGTTGGATAAAAAGCAAAGTAACTTTCGTACCACAGGTCGTGATAATCCAGCACAAGCGGAATATCGTGCTTCTTCTTCAACTGGCTAAAGACGTATGGAGAAGAAAATGGCGGACCTGTTACAAAAACAACATCAAAAGATTCCTGGTTTAATAATTCTTCAGCTTTCTGATATGCTTTTTTTGCCCAGTTTATTTTATTATCGGGTATAAATAAAGTCTGGCTGATTTTATTAAATGCTTTTCTAATAAATTCTCTTGGGAGTTTTATAGTGCCAAATATTGAAAGGGCTGAGTTTGGATCTTTTCTACCAACTCTTACAACTCTTACCTTAGTTTCTTCAAGTTCTTTTTGTAAGGATAGATCGTGTGCGAAATAACCAACATCATCTGTAGTGATGATAGTAGGTTCCCAGTTATAGTCTTTCAGGTATTTAACAAACTTTAATGTCCGCTGAACACCGCTAAGACCCATTGGCGGGAAATAATACGCAATAACAAGAACTTTAAGCATTAAAGAATAATTTCCTCATGATTATTATGATTATACTAAAAAACCTAAGTGTGGTAATTAGGTGCTTCTTTAGTAACAATCACATCGTGGGGATGACTCTCCTTCAAACCAGCAAGAGTAATCTTAATAAATTTAGATTTACTCCTCATCTGGTTCATATTCTTCGCCCCACAGTACCCCATAGAAGCCCTAATTCCTCCTACTAACTGATAGATTGTATCACTAAGAGGTCCTTTAAAAGGAACCCTTCCCTCAACACCCTCCGGAACCAATTTAGAAATTTCATCTTCAACATCCTGAAAATATCTATCTTTGCTCCCTTCTTTCATAGCAGCTAATGAACCCATTCCCCTATATGATTTGAAACTTCTTCCTTCAAACAGGATTTTTTCACCCGGGCTTTCCTCAACTCCTGCAAATATTCCACCTATCATAACACTGTGTGCTCCCGCAGCAATTGCCTTCGGAATGTCTCCAGTTTGTTTAACTCCACCATCAGCAATTATTGGAATACCCTTATTCTTGGATGCCCGATAAACTTCAGAAATAGCAGTAATTTGTGGAACTCCAACTCCAGCTATAACACGAGTTGTACAGATTGAACCGGGACCAATTCCCACTTTTACAGCATCAACTTTGCAATCTATTAAATCAAGTGTTGCCTGGTATGTAGCTATATTACCAGCAATTAGCTGGATGTACTTAAATTTCTTCCTTACATTTTTAATTACCTTAAGAACACCCTGGGAGTGTCCATGTGCAGTATCAATAACTATCACATCTGCACCAGCATCAGAAAGTGCTCCCACTCTCTCTTGTGTATCGTGTGTTATTCCAACTGCTGCTCCAACTCTCAATCTGCCATGTTCATCCTTGCAGGCATCCGGATGTTTCTTTTTCTTCATTATATCTTTAAAAGTAATTAACCCCCTCAGATTACC
>JAZGGS010000182.1:0-3598 GCA_036480595.1 Ignavibacteriaceae bacterium | reverse complement strand
GCTCAATTGGGCGGGGTAGCTCAGTTGGTTAGAGCAGTGGAATCATAATCCACGTGTCGGGGGTTCGAATCCCTCCCCCGCTACGAATTATAGGAGAAAAAATTATGTATACATTATTAGTTACTATAACTGCCATTATCGCATTACTACTTATCATAGTAGTTTTACTGCAGGCAAGTAAAGGTAGTGGATTAGCCGGAACCTTTGGCGGTGGTGCCGGCGGTAGTATGGGTTCAATGTTTGGTACAAGGCGCACAGCAGATTTTTTAAGCAGGGCTACCTGGTGGCTTGGTGGAATAGTTGCTGTTCTTGCGATAGTTATAAATTTATTTTTCCTGCCCGGTAAAGTTACACCGGAACAGCGGAGTATTATACAAGAATCAGGTCAGCAGAATATTCCTCAAACACCTACATTACCCCAGCAAAATCAATTGCCTCCGGGAACTGAAAATCCGGAAGGACAATAATTACTTTAATTTGTATTTTCTTTAGAGCCCTGTTGGAGCAATCCTTCAGGGCTTTCTTCTTTCCAACCGGCTAATATTTCGATAATCTCATCCTGTATATTTCTGTAAGTGTTCCATCTTCCCCGTTCAAATTCAAAAATAATACTTATTATCAAATCATCACCGCCGGCAGTTGCCAAATAACCTGATAGTGATGATACACCGTTAAGTGTTCCGGTTTTTCCCCTGAAGTTATTTTCCGCAGCAGTATTGTACATTCTTTCGTTCAGCGTTCCATCAATACCTGCGATGCTAAGGGAGTTATAGTAATCATCAAAGTTTTTTATATCAAAGTACATTCTTTCCAGTAAGCCAATTATAGCTCCGGCTGTAATCTGGTCGAATCTTGAAATTCCCGAACCATCAACAATAGAAGTTCCTTCAGAATAAATTCCGTTATCTTCAATAAAAGTTAAAATAGCTTGTGTTGAATAGAACGAATTGCCCTGCTTGCTGCTTGCAACTGCACCAATGGTTTTAAATAAACATTCTGCTAAGAAATTGTTACTGTTTTTATTAATCAGTTTAATTAATTCTCTCAGTTCAATTGTTTCTTCCAAAAGCAATTGGGCTGTAAGAGGTGTTTCACCTTTTTCTGCAGTTCCCCCTACTTTTATCTCAAGTTCACTCATTTTTTCCAACAATTGCTCTGCTGCAAATAACGGTGGATTGGTAACGTTTACTGTATAGGTTCTTAATCTTCCTCTGCTCTTTTTCCTTACCCTGGTTTTATTTCTGTCTATAACTAGTGCCGAAATCGGTGCAAGTTTTACATTTGCATTTTCATCTTTTATCCAGTCATCGCGTGTATAAACATCATCAAAAAAAGTATCGTCGCCAATTACATTCCCTGTAATCTTTTTAATTCCAAGTCCGTGCAAACCAGCAGCCATCTCTGTTAGGTCTTCAGAAGTGAAGACAGAGTTGCCGAGCCCCTTTATATAAATGTTTCCGTCAATCTTTCCATCGGTTAAATCATTATCATCTGTAAAAATCTGAGTTGAAAGAGTATAACTGCCTCCCATAATTTCAAGAGCTACAGCCGTAGTAAAAAGTTTTGTGTTCGAAGCCGGTATCATGGATTTTGTATGATTGATTGAGTAGATGGTATCCCTTGTCAGAGGATTGTAGATCAACATTCCAATGCGGGTTCCTGCAGGAAGTTTATTCAGTGCACTGTTTATTTGGGTTTTTATATTATCATGCCTGTCTGCGTTAATAAACAAACAGGATACAATTATTGAAAGGATGATTTTTATTTTCATTAAAAATTTTACCAGAAATGTTTTGTATTATAAGTTTATTTGAATTAACATTGAATAAGATTAATTTTACAACTCAAATTTCAAATCCGTGTTCGTTATTAATTCCGGATCTGCTTTTGTGCAAATATAAAAGTTTCAAATAATAAAAAATAAACTGCACATGGTAAATGTATAAAATCTCTATTTTAATTCTCATTTAATAAAAACAGATATTATTATGGCAAAAGATCTTAAACCCAAAAAAGCATACGAAAACCTGGAGTTCCTCGATTCACCCGACGGGAGAACTATTAGAATGTTAACAGAGTATTTGCATCCGAGAAGCAAATTCCGTAAACATAAAATTATGGATACAATTGTTTTCTTTGGATCTGCGCGGCTTAAACCTAAACGAGATGCGATTAAGGATTACAACGAGATAAAGAATAAAAATCCAAAAACCCTTCCGGGATTTGCAGGAAAATTAAGAGAAGCACAACTGATGGTAAACATGTCCAAATATTACCAGGATGCAGTTGAGCTTTCCAGGAGAATTACCGAGTGGTCTTTAAATCTTGAAACAAGTGCAAACAGGTTTATAGTGTGCACAGGCGGCGGACCGGGAATAATGGAAGCAGCGAACAGAGGGGCCAAGAAAGCAGGTGGCTATTCTGTGGGGCTTAATATCAGCATTCCTTATGAACAGTTTGTAAATAAGTATGTTACACCCGAATTAAGTTTTGAGTTTCACTACTTTTTTATGCGGAAGTTCTGGTTTGCATATCTATCAAAAGCTTTTGTAATATTTCCCGGTGGCTTTGGTACAATGGATGAACTATTTGAAGTGCTTACACTTGTGCAAACTAAAAAGATAAGAAAAAAACTTGCACTGATTATTTATGATGAAAAGTACTGGAAGAGTATTATAAACTTTGATGTGCTTGTGGACCGGGGATTAATAAGTGCTTCCGATCTTAAGCTTTTTACTTTTTGTAATAGCTTAGACCAGGCATATAATGCGATAGTAAAACATCTTAAAAAGCATTATGCAAAAGGTAAGGAACCGGCAGTAATTGAACCGGTGCTTCAGATAAAGTAAAAAAAAAGCCCTTACGAAGAAGGGCTTAATTTTTAATAATTATCTGGTCTGTGTGCACGCCTGGTAGCTTTAATCTTTTCCATACGCTTCTTTATTGAGGGCTTTACAAAAAAAGTTCTCTTTTTATATTCTTTAAGAACACCTGATCTTTCATACTTTTTCTTAAACCTTCTCAGCGCTTTATCAATGGGTTCATTTTCGCCAAGGGTTATGCCAACCAATATTTCTCACCTCTTTCCGGTAATTTTAATTATTTAATGATTCTATTAATTTTTTATATCCAGATTTCTGAAACTCTACCGCAATCGATTTTTGCCCGTTCGATAAAATTTCCTTCGAAACTACCTTTCCAAAGTCATCCCAGTTTTTATGATAAATCGGCTCGCCGAGGGTGTAAGATTTCATTGGTGAATAAACGGTAAAATCTTTAGTCTCAATCCCTTCCAGGGAAGTATCAACTGCCTCTACATCCGCTTTAAGATCTATAACCATTGATTGTTTGCATTTTTTGCATTTTGCCCATCTTTTGTTCTCCGTCTCTTCACCACTAAGTTCGCCTGTAATTTCCATTTTCTGAATAGAGTTGCAGGAAGAACAGAAAGCATCAATATTTTTTAATCGTGCCACTTTTTCCTCATCGTAAATTAAATCGAATTACAATATTATTAAAGAATAATACCATAATCAACTATTGCACCTTTATAGCTTGTACTTTAATTCTTTTGATATAGGAAAAAAGTTTCGTTTTT
>JAZGGS010000181.1:0-9456 GCA_036480595.1 Ignavibacteriaceae bacterium | reverse complement strand
TATGTTTTTGCTTCATTATCTATCTTTAAACTTAAGAATCTCTTCCCAAATATTTTTGCAATAAATCCAATTGGAGTAAGAACAATATAAAACAAAATTGTTAAAATTACCTTGCTTGTAAACCAGCCAAGCAAAAGTGCTAGTGTCATCCAAACTTTGTTTAGTGATTTGAGTGCATTAGGGATAATCAAACCAGTCAAGATTAATGCTCCGCCGATAATTCCAAAATAAAGATAAGCCGGTTTATCAAACAGGAAAAGTATTACGGATATCACCAGCAAAGCAATTCCAACTGTTAAACCAAACTTTTGTAAATCTTTTTTGCTTTGCTTTATATGTTTTATTTCTTCTTTAAGCATTAGTCTAATTCAAATTCTTTTTTCCAGTTAGTTTCTTCTTTAAACTCTTTCTGATCTCTTTTATCAAACAAATAATTTTCCATAATCAGGAAATCCATTTCAGTTCTCATAAAACATCTGTATGCATCTTCAGGTGTACAAACAATTGGTTCGCCTCTAACATTAAAAGATGTATTTATAATTACAGCACAATTCTGATCCTTATTAAACTGCTCAATTAATTGATGATACAATGGATTGGTTTCTTTGTGAACAGTTTGAATTCTCGCTGAATAATCAACATGAGTTATTGCAGGAATATCAGATCTTTGAACATTAAGCTTGTCTATTCCAAATAATTTTTGTTCATTCTCGCTCATGGCTTTTCGCCGTTCCTTTTTAACATCAGCTACCATCAACATATACGGACTGGAAGAATTAATCTCAAAGTACTCTGAAACTTTTTCTCCCATTACAGATGGAGCAAAAGGTCTGAAACTTTCCCTGTACTTTATTTTCAAATTCATTGTGGATTGCATTTTTGGAGACCGTGCATCACCAATTATTGAACGCGAACCAAGCGCACGTGGTCCGAATTCCATTCTTCCCTGGAACCAGCCAATAACTTTTTCCTCTGCAATTAAATTTGCTATTGTTTTGGGAATCAGTTCAGTTGATATTTCTTGTGCTTTAATTTCATTCTTCTCGATAAACTCTTCAATTTCTCCATTAGAATATTCGGGACCAAGAAACGAGCCTTTCTGTGTATCATTAGTACTTCTAGCACATCTCTCGTTTTCAAAATACCTATACCATCCAATCAATGCTGCACCAAGAGCACCTCCAGCATCGCCTGCTGCCGGTTGAATCCAGATATTTTTGAATGGTCCTTCACGCAGAAGCTTTCCGTTTGCAACACAGTTTAATGCAACTCCACCGGCAAGAGTAAGATTTTTCAATCCTGTTTCATTATAAACATGATCTCCCATCTTCATCACAATTTCTTCAGTTACCTCCTGCAGTGATCGGGCAAGATTCATTTCTCTCTGAGTTAATTTACTTTCCGGTTTTCGTGGCGAACCACCAAATAACCTATGGAATTTTTCACTCGTCATTGTTAATCCCGCACAGTAATTAAAGTACTCCATATTCATTCTAAATGAACCATCGTGCTTAACATCAATCAAGTTATCATAGATAAGCTTCTTATATTTTGGTTCACCGTAAGGTGCAAGACCCATAACTTTATATTCGCCGGAGTTAACCTTAAAACCAGTGTAATATGTAAATGCAGAGTAAAGCAATCCCAAAGAATGCGGAAATTTTATATCTGCCCGAATCTCAATCTTATTTCCATTACCAACACCATAACTTGTTGTTGTCCATTCACCAACTCCATCCATTGTAAGAATTGCTGCTTCATTAAACGGTGATGGATAAAATGCAGAGGCTGCATGAGATTCGTGATGTTCGGGAAAAATTATCTTTCCATCATAATTTAATTCTTTACCGATTAAATCTTTCATCCACAGTTTTTCTTTTATCCAGAGAGGCATTGCTTTAATAAAGGATTTTATTCCAATCGGGGCATAAGTTAGATATGTCTCAAGTATTCTTTCGAACTTCAGAAATGGCTTATCATAGAAAGCAACTATTTCAAGATCATCCGCTCCAATTCGGGCAAAATCCATACAAAAATTTATTGCATTTATTGGAAACCTGAAATCGTGTTTCTTTCTTGTAAAACGTTCTTCCTGCGCAGCAGCTAAAATCTCTCCATCTTTAACAATGCAGGCAGCACTATCGTGGTAATATGCTGAGATGCCAAGAATGTATGTAGTTTTTTTGTTCAATGTGTATTAACAATTAATCATTAAACTTTTATGGTATCAGGGTCTCTTGTTCAAGCCAGGGTTTTACCCAATTATAGTTTGGAATCGTCATTGGCACTGCAAGTAACCTTCCTCCAAATCCAAAATAACGATAAAATACTGTTGTTGTATTGGTAACTTCCAATTTTTCAAGCAGGTCTTGGTTGATCTCCACTGAGTACTTATTTGCCAGTTCAATTGTTTTATCAATAAGTACCTTGCTGAACTTGTGATATTTCAATTCTATCTTTATTTTATCTTTCACTTTATCAAAAGCTGCAATGAATTCACTTTCCTCCTTTCGTTTATCAATCAACTTAAATAAAGAGTAACCTTCCGGAACTTTTAACGGACCGTAAAGATCACCTATTTCCATCCTACCAGCAATTCTTCCTATCTCCCCATATTCATACACAGGAAAGAAACCCAACTCACCATTATTGCTCTTTGCCTCTTCTCTAGTAGTATATTTCAGAGCGAGCTCTCTAAAATCTATTCCTTTTTTCAATTTCTCTAATACCGTATACATAGTATCCAGATTATTCGTCAGAACTTCGATAATTTTTACTTCAGTTATAGCTAAACCTTTATTCTTTCTTTGATAATAATTTAACACTTCATCATCGGTAACTTCAATATTTTCAAGCATTTCATTTCTCAACGCATTACTTAGATAGTACGACTTCCACATTTTTATTTGGTGCTGAAATTCAGGTGAGTATTGAAGTCCCCTGTTATAACCTTCACGCGAAAGCAATTTATGTTCAATGAATCTTTTAACATGTAAATTCAATTTTCCCATAATCATATTGTTATCTATTGTATCAACAGCAAAACTTTCAAATGCAAAATACTGGATAAATTCTTTTAGCGTTACAGGTTGATCATCCAGTTCAATCAATAGGGTGTTAAGGGTTTCCGCACCCAATTCATTTTCTATTCTGTAAAAATCATCAGGTTTCAGAAAAATCTTTTTTCCATCAGGAATATTCTCATTTTGTTTTCTATCAGATAAAGATCTTATTACTTCAACAGCAAATTGATGAAATATAGCATTGTTAGTTTTAGCAGTAATATCGGAGAAAAAACTTTCATAGAAATGCTTAAAAATACTGTCTGTAATCGTACTACGAGCGATCTTTAATACTTTCTTATGTTCGGCATCAGCTTGCTCAGGTTTCATCAGGATGTTTTGTCCTATTTTAATTAGTTTAAAAATATACCATCCATTTGGCGCTTCTACCGGTTTTGTATATTGCCCTATATTCAGACTGTATAGTATATCTTCAACTACTTCATCCATTTGTCCGTAGCCCACATAATACGGCTCCGTCTGCAAAGCATTCTCCGGGCGAATCGCTAAGAGTGAGTCGAAAGAGACAGTCTCACTCAATTGATTATAAATTAAATCAATTTCATCTTTGGTTGATGAAAAAAGATAATTCACCTGGAGAATCTGTGAATTTCTTCGAAATGCTTCTGCTAAATAATCATCTGATAATTTAACTTTGCTAAGAATTTCCTCGCGGTACAATGCATCCCGCACGTACATTTCCTCATATACTTTGTAAGTATATTTAATCAGATCAGAACTGCCGAGTCCCTGTTCAATTGCCTCAAGTGCCCAGAGCTTTTCAGAAATGATGGAGTATAAAACTTCCCTTTTTAATGCTTCTTCTATTCCTATTACGCCTGCATAGACTTGCGGTGTTAATTCATATCTTGCTATAAATTCTTGCTCTGTAATTTCGTCACTTCCAACCTTTGCAATAACTTCATCATCAACGATTTGTGTTAATATGGTAGCAGGTGAAAGAAGTAGTATTAAATAAATAATAAACTTTTGAATTGCCATAAATTCTTAATTATTCTTTTTTTTTCTTCTGCACCCCACTCAATTTTACTCAATTATTTTTTATTTTTTCATACATCATTGTCCGGAAAAATATTCCGTTAAATGTAGCTATATTTATAGTAATCAACAAAGGTTCTTATTTGGCAATATCGAACAAGCAGAAAAAGCTTATCCTAAAGAAAAATGGGAAATTAACAGCAACACAAATTGCAAAGGAACTGAATTTAGATACAAAGGTTGTTGAAGAATATCTTGCCTCTTACTCTTCAAAGAAAGCCCCTAAATGGTTCTATCTGGTTTTAATACTAATACCCATTCTTTTTCTTGTTTTACTTGAACTCGGTCTCAGGGTATTTGATTATGGCAGGACATATGATCAATGGGTAACTGCAGGTAAAGGAAAATTGACGCTTAACCCGGAGATTGCTTACAGATACTTTTATACAACTGAAGAAGTACCTTCTGCAGGTAACAACATCTTTGATGAAATTAAAAAGAATAACTGCTTCAGAGTATTTGTAATGGGTGGAAGCAGTGCTGCGGGTTTTCCTTTTCCACCAAATGGATCATTTGCAAGATATATTCAGAAAAGGCTTCACATTCTCTATCCCCAAAAAACAATTGAAGTTATAAACGTTGCTATGTCGGCTATTAATTCTTATGCTCTTAGGGATATGCTGCCGGGAATTATAGAGCAAGAACCGGATTTGATTATAATTTATGCGGGACATAATGAATATTACGGCGCTCTTGGAGTTGGTTCAATGGAATCACTTGGAGATACCCCCCATATTGTTCATACAGTTTTATGGTTAAACAGGTTTAAAACATTCGAGTTGCTCCGAAACATTATAAAATCAATAAATGATTTCTTCTCCAAGCCGGTTCAAACCGATGTTACATTAATGGCAAAGATGTCACAGAAACAATTAATTTATTATAACTCAGATTCTTTTCATTCCGGTATTGAACAGTTTAAAGGTAATTTAAACGATATGCTTGAAATGACGAAGGATGCTGATATCGCCGTATTGCTGGGTACCCTTGTAAGTAATCTTATGGATCAAAAACCTTTTTCATCGGTTGATGTTGAGAACTATCAATCTGCAGAAGAAATCTATAATTTGGCAATAGAAGAATTGAGCATTGGAAATGCGGAAAGTGCCGATTCCCTATTCAGATTTGCAAAAGATCTTGATGCTTTAAGATGGCGCGCGCCGGAAAGGATGAATAATGCTATTAATGAACTCGGAAAAGAATTTGATTATCCAGTTGTAAAGCTGGATTCAATATTTAATGAAATTAGTCCGGCATACATTGTAGGAGATAATTTAATCACAGACCATCTTCACCCGAATTTAAGGGGATATCAAATCATTGGAAAATCTTACTTTGATAAGTGTATTGAGGCAGGATTCTTTCCAGAGAAGGACAGGCAAGACTATTCTTTTTATAAGCAGGACAGCATTACATTAAACCAATACAAATTCACAGAACTTGATTCAACTATAGCCCGCTACCAGATAATCATACTAAAAAGCGATTGGCCATATATTAAAGAAAAAAAAACGGATGCTGAGAAATTGAAAGCATTAAATATGCAAACCTTTACTGATACACTCGCATTCCTTGTTGGTAAACGGGAACTAAGCTGGGAAAGTGCGCACTTACAACTAGCTGGAAGAAAATTAAACGATAGCGATAAAAATGGATTTTATAAGGAAATCAGTAACGTAATTGATGAGTACCCTTATGATCCATATCCATTTGAGTTTGCGGCAAATCTGCTGGTAAATATTAAAGCATTTGAAGATGCATATCCATACCTGATAAAACTTCATAAACTAAAGCAAAGTGCTTTCTCATCAAAGTGGCTTGGGATAATTGGATTGCTGAATAACAAGATCGAACCGGCAATCGGGTATCTATCACAAAGTTTAAATTATAATGCATCAGATGCCCAGGTTCTTTATAATCTTTCCGGGGCTTATTCTATGAAAAAGGATTATAAAACTGCACTCCAGTTAATTAACAGGTGTCTTGAAATTCAACCTAACTACAAGCAGGCAAGAGATTTACAAATTCAATTAACAAATGTATTAAAAAACATTAACAGGAATTAACTTTGCCGCTGACGGATAAACAAAAGCAATTCATATTAAAGAACAGGCAGCAGCTTAAAGCGAAAGAAATGGCGAAACGGTTAAACGTCTCCATCAAAGAAATACATCTATTCTTAAAGGAAAACAAGGGACGGACTCCACTTTGGTTTTATTTTTTACTTGTGGCTATTCCGGTTATTTTCTTTTTTCTTCTTGAAGTAGGATTGAGAACTTTTAACTACGGACGTGATGACAAAGTTTGGGTAGATGTTTCACAGGATATGCAAATATTAAATCCGGATGTTAGCTACAGATATTTTTTCACAACAAAGAACATTCCTTTCTCTGTTGAATCATTTATTGAAAAAGAAAAAAAAGAGAATAGTTTCAGGGTCTTTGTCCTCGGAGCCAGTTCAGGTGCCGGATATCCTTACCACTCAAGCGCATCAATGAGTAAGTTCATTAGAAAGAAATTAGAAATACTGTATCCTGATATAACCATTGAAGTCCCAAACATCAGTATGGCTGCTATAAATTCTTATACTATTCGCGACCTGGTTCCGGAAATCATAAAGAAGCAACCTGATGTTATACTGATTTATCTTGGTCATAATGAATATTATGGTGCACTTGGAGTTGGATCTTTCGAATCACTTGGTACGTCAAGATTTATAGTTAATACTACTCTGTGGCTAAATGAGTTTAAAACCGTTAAACTATTAAGAAACATAATAAACGTAGTCTCTGGTTTATTTTCTTCAAGCGAAAGTGTTACCGGTGGTACACTTATGGAACAGATGGCACAAAACAAATTTATTAACTACAATTCTGAAATATTTAAAGCAGGTATATCTCAATTTAAAGGTAACCTGAGGGACATACTATCCTCTTTTAAAGATGAAGAAATACCAGTCATTGCCGGTACGCTTGTAAGTAATCTTAAAGATCAAAAACCCTTTGTTTCTATAGATGATGGGTTATATCCTACAGCAAATGAAATATACTTAGAGGCAAAAGAAGAGTTAAAAAAAGGAAATGGTTTTGCCGCCGAATCTTTATTTGTGTATGCGAAGGAACTTGATGCGCTAAGATTCCGAGCCCCAAATGAAATAAACGAATCCATAGTGAACTTGTGTGAGGAGTTCGGTTATCCAGTTGTCAGAGTTGATTCTTTATTCAATAGTATGAGCCCAGATAATATTATTGGTAATAACCTGTTAACTGATCATCTGCATCCAAATGTTAAAGGTTATCAATTAATGGGTAACCTTTATTTTAATGCCATGAAGAAATACGACTTTCTACCGAAGGGGCTCAATCCGGTAATAGATGAAAAAACGGTCGATAGCTTAGTATATGCATATTATAATTACACACCCCTCGATTCTACTGTTGCGGATTTTAGAATTAGAAAACTAAAGAACGATTGGCCTTTTATAAAACCTGAAATGAAAAAGCCGGTGACACAATTAATTCAGTTGCAAAATATTATCGATAGTACTGCTATTTATTTAATTGATGGACGTATATCCCGCGAACAGGCAAGATTGGATATAGCTAAATATTACTTGATAAAAGGAAACTTTGAAGACTATTCTACCGAAATGCATGCACTTATAGAAGAATTTCCATTCTTAGTTAAATATTATAACACTGCCGCAAAAGAATTAATAATAGCAGGTAAATATTCGCTTGCATATCCCTTTCTGCAGCAAGGATTCAATAAGAAACCGGATGCATTTTCCTCTAAATGGCTGGGGATGATCAATCTCTCTCAAAAGTATGTTGATGATGCGATTTACTATCTTGAAATAAGTCTCGATCATAACAGCCAGGATCCACAAACACTTTATAACATAACAGGTGCCTATGCAGAAAAGAAGGATTTTAAAAAAGCACTGGATGCTATAAACAGGTGTCTTCAACAAAATCCTAATTTCCCACGTGCTGAAGTTATTAGAGATCAGCTTCAATCACTTGTAAGCGAAGATGAATAGCGTAAATATATTTGCAAAAAATAAAAAGGTAGAAAAAGTTAAAACTCCATTCTGGTATTACCTGATAATAATACTCATCCCCATCCTTTTTTTTATTCTTCTTGAAATCGGATTAAGAATATTTGATTATGGTAGAAATGATGACCAATGGATTTCCATAACAGAAACAAAACAGATATTGAATCCTGATATTGCTGGAAGATATTTCTTTAATACCAAAAATTTTCCACAATCGAATAATGAAGCTTTTGATATCATCAAAAAGAAAGATGCCTTTAGAATTTTTGTATTAGGGGGAAGCAGTGCAGCAGGTTTTCCGTATTCACCTAATGGAACATTCTCCAGATATATACGTGACAGATTAGAATTATTATATCCTGAAATACCAATAGAGGTTATAAACACTGCAATTACTGCAACTAATTCATATACAATCAGAGATCTTCTACCGGGGATAGTTGAGCAAAATCCGGATTTGATATTAATTTATGCCGGACATAATGAATACTATGGTGCTTTGGGAGTTGGATCAATGGAAAATATTGGAGACTCAAGAGAGTTTGTTCATTTTATTATCTGGCTTAATAAGTTCAAAGCTGTTGAGCTTGTTGGAAATTTATTTGGTTTTTTCAGCAGTTTATTCTCACGTGATTCGATTGATGAAACGCAGCGTGGCGGAACGCTGATGGCTCGAATAGTTAAGGACCAACTTATAGCATATAATTCGGAAACATTTAATACCGGAACTAATCAGTTTAAAGGAAACCTTGAAGATATTCTCCGGAAAGCCAATGAGTCTAACATTCCTGTTATTATCGGTACACTTGTTAGTAATTTGAAAGACCAGCATCCCTTTGTTTCTATAAAAACACACAATCTGGAATCAGCAGATCAAATCTTTACACGAGCTCAATATCAATTCAATCTGAAAAATTTTCACCTGGCTGATTCCCTTTTCAGAATCGCAAAAGACCTTGATGCTCTAAGGTTCAGAGCTCATGAAAAAATGAATTCAATCATTAAAGAAATTGCCCTAAAGCATAAATGTGGCATTGCAAATTTGGATTCAATCTTCAACGCAGAAAGTCCTAATGGAATAGTTGGTAATAACCTTCTTGTTGATCATTTGCACCCTACTCTTGCAGGATACTTTTTAATGGGAAGAATTTATTTTGATGAAATGATAAGGTTAGGATATTTACCAAAAGTGCAGTCTGAAAAATTCCACTATACTGAACCGGATAGCTTAGTTATTTCTAATTTTACTTTTTCAAAACTGGATTCAGTTGTTTC
>JAZGGS010000180.1:0-3437 GCA_036480595.1 Ignavibacteriaceae bacterium | reverse complement strand
AAAAGGATAATCCAGTAAACAATTAACGGCAAATACACAAGGGTGTTTTTATTTTTTTCTAGATAACTAAACAATAGATTTTGATAGAAATTTTATTGAACGGGGAAGATTATTAATTAAATCGCTTGCAAGAATATCATACTCGGTTCTTTTGCGAATAAGTATATCAGCTGTGAGACTATGTAAATAAACTGATGATATGATTGCCGCTTCAATATCCTTCTGCTGCGAAAGTAAACCGCCGATTATTCCTGTTAGTACATCGCCCGTTCCAAATTTTGCCAGCGAAGGATTTCCGGTAGTATTTATAAATGCTTCCCCGGCTGGATTAAAAATTATTGTTGGTGCACTTTTAAGAACAAGGTAAGCTCCTGTGCGTTTGGTAAAGTTTTTTCCATGCTTCAGCAAATCTTTCTTAAGTTCTTCGGTTTTTATTCCAATTAGGTTTGCAAATTCACCTAGATGAGGAGTAAGGATTTTATTTGTTAAATTTAACCGCCGGTACTTCCCTCTTCCCAGCGCAAAAACTGCATCGGCATCAATAACCATTTTTTTAGAATGATATTTTTCTAATAATTTTATTACCGCTTCTATTGTACCCATTTCTCTTCCAAGCCCGGGACCAATTGCAATAACATCTGCCCATCTAATTTTTTCATCAAGTTCTGAAACATTTTCTTCACTTAAAAACTCTTTATTATTATCGTTGTATGCGTGCACAACAACTTCGCCAAGTTTTTTGTGGATCAAGTTCCGTACAGATTTTGGAAAACAAAGAATTGATGCACCAGCGCCTATCTTTAAAACCGATTTTGCAGTAAGCACAGCTGCACCCGGCAGCGCACCGGAACCGGCTAGTGTAAGAACTTTTCCTGCCGAATATTTATGAAGGTTTTTTCTTTTTACAGGTAAACCGTTTAAAGCATCCTCAGGTTCAATAAGGTATTCCATGGGAGTAAACTGCTGGAAATAATCGGTGGAAATTCCAATGCTGCCTTTCTCCACTTCTCCTGAACAGGTATAACCAAAACCAAAGAAAAGACCCTTTTTAAACTCCCCTAAAGTGATTGTAAGATCAGCAAAAAAAGATTCTTCCGCAAAACCTTTATCCGAATCGAGCCCGGTTGGAATATCAATTGCAATTTTGTATGCTTTTATTTTATTAATGATTTTTACTATCGAAAAATAAGGTTCTCTTAGCTTTCCTTTAACACCGCTTCCAAGCAAAGCATCACAAAGCACGTTACAACTTTTTATACTATTTAGCGAAGAAGGAGATCTGTATTTTATAATTATAATATTTTTATTATTTGCTGCTATTTTTTTTAGAATTGAAAAGTTTGTTTTGCAGTCACCGGTCATCTCCTTTTCTGAGCCGGTATAAATAACATTCACTTTGTAACCTTCATTAGCAAAATGCCTGGCAACAGCAAATCCATCTCCGCCATTATTACCGCTGCCGCAAACAAATCCGATCTTTGTTGAATTAAGCTCGGCAATTTTCCAGTTTGCAATTTCAAAAATCTCCCTGGAAGCGTTTTCCATAAGCACAATTCCGGGAATACCGAGTTTTGCTATTGCATAATCGTCTATTTTTCTTATTTGCGATGTTGAATAGAGAGGGATCATATAATTTTAATAAAGATTTTTCTGTTTTATAAAAATCTAAATACAGAACTTTTAAATTTAATTATTAATTATGTAACCAGGGAACTTTAAAATAACAAACCTACTCGATAAAAATCTGGTCTTCCCCAAGTTCTTCTATTCTTAACTTATGCTTAGCTTCAATATGCAGTGCAATTTTAAGATGATTTTCTTTATCGAAGACATTTTTACCTTTTTCAACAACAATCATTTTTATCGATTCGTATTTAGTTAGCACTTCCGCTAAATCTTTGTAATCATAGAAATAAATTTCCATAAAATCCAGATTCTCTGAAATGTGAACTCCCTTGCAGCAAGGGCTGAAGTCGGTAATTAAATCATTTTCAATATTCAACTTTAGAATATGACAATGAAATGGAAGCAGCACACGGTTTCCAAAATAGAGACCCGTTAATTTTTTATCTAATACTTCTTTAATTGTTTTCATAAATTATCCTTGCAGATAGTAAAACAATAACCAAACGATTATAAATATAGGAATTAATATTGGCAGCGAATATTTAATTAAGAATCCGAAAAAGCTTGGCATTCTTATTCCAGATCTTTCGCTGATAGATTTAACCATAAAATTCGGACCGTTTCCAATATAAGTCATTGCGCCAAAAAAAACAGCTCCAACAGAAATTGCCGAGAGATAGATCGGATGCAGATCCTGGAATGAAAGTACATCTGTTTTAGCGGTCATTTCTAATCCAAATTTACCAAGCGCCGCACTCAGAAAGTTAAGGTATGTGGGAGCATTATCCAGGAAAGCCGATAACACTCCTGTTGACCAGTAGAAAATTCCCGGGGTTAATTTGTCGCCTAAAACATTTGCCTCGTGGGCAATTAATTGAAGAGCGGGAATCATCGTTGCGAAAATTCCGATGAACAGGTAAGCAACTTCTTTTATAGGTTCAAAATCAAACTCGTTCGCTTTAAGTATTTCTTTATCAGCAAATTTATAGGAAATGTAAACTATCGAGAACATTATTATTTCCCTTATTCCAAATGGCAAAGGATCTAAACTAGGAACCCAGCTAAGAACTGCAGGATCTAAAAATACCGAGATGACTATTATTGCCAGGTAAACAACATTTTTCATTCCGCTGAATTCTATTTTGTTGGAATATGTAACTTCTGAGTTATTATTGTTACCGTTTTTGAGATCAATAAAGTAGAAGACAGCTATAATAGCCAGAATTGTTGGCAGCCAAATATACCACACATGCTGTACAACCCAGAAAAATTCGACACCTTTAAGAAATCCAAGAAACAACGGTGGATCGCCAATTGGTGTAAGAGCTCCGCCCACATTGCTAACTGTAAAAATGAAAAAGACAATATGAAAAGGCTTTATCCGGTCTTTGTTCAATTTTATGAATGGTCTTATCAACAGCATGGAAGCGCCGGTTGTACCAATTACGTTTGCAATTACAGCTCCAAAAAGAAGAATTATACTATTGAGCATTGGGGTTGCTTTTTTATCTACCTTGATTAATATTCCTCCCGCAGCAACAAACAAAGAACTTAGCAATGCAATAAATGATAAATATTCTGCAGCCGTATGCCTAAGACTATAAGTATCGCTAAGGAAAAACAAGTAATAAAAAACAGTTATTGCTCCAAGGAATAATGAAATTTTAGGATAGTTTCTTTCCCAGACATGATGATAGAATACAGGACCGGTAGCTATCATGGCAAGAAGTACAATAAAAGGAAGCACCATAAAAGGTGACGGCAATTCATGTTCCCCTTCCGCTTCTTCAGAAATAACCATTTCTTGTACA